>NZ_LZKC01000171.1:0-38256 GCF_001672685.1 Mycobacterium sp. E2462 | reverse complement strand
CTGCGCGGTCGGGGTGGTGCTGCTGGCGGCGCTGGTGTTCACGGTGGTCAAACTGACCTCGGGCGGTCCGGCCCAAAGCCCCGCCACCACAACCACACCGGCACCGTCCAGCGCCGCCAGCAGCACCACCCCGACCGCGCCGGCGGCGACCAGCGCGGCCGGTCGGCGATACCACGGAGTCGGCGGCGGCGGCGGTTCGGGCGCGGCGTCGTAATACCCGCCGTAGCGCGCGGCCGCGGTGGGCTCGGAGTAGTAATCGGGTTCTTCGGGATACGGCGGCACGAACGAGATGCTAGTAGCTCAAGCCTCGTTGTCGATGAGCCGCAACGCGCGCTCGAACAGATACACGGTGGCCGCGTGCAGTTGGTCACCGACGGCCCGGTCCGCCTGACCCGCGTAGGCGCGGGCCAGGGTCCCCTCGATGACGATGCCCAGCTTGAAGCACGCCAGCACCACGTACCAGGTCAGATGCGTCAGGTCCCGGCTGGTGTTGGCGGCGTACCGCTGTAACAGGTCGTCGGTGCTGGCCAATCCGTCCTGCCCGCCCAGGGCGTGGCTGAACACCGCCGAACCGTCGGATTGGCGCCAGGTGGCCAGCAGCCAGCCCAGGTCCAGCAGCGGGTCGCCGATGGTGCTCATCTCCCAGTCGACGATCGCGACCACGTCGTGGCCGGTGCGCGAGAACATGACATTGGCGGCGTGGTAGTCGCCGTGCATGATGCCAGGCGTCCACTGGGCCGGCCGGTGTTGCTCCAGCCAGGACGAGACTTCCCGCACCCCCGGGATCTGCGGCCCCGGGTAACCGTCGTATTGGTTGTAGGAGTCCAATTCTCCCAGCCAGCGGGGCACCTGGCGCTCGAGAAATCCCTCCGGCTTGCCGAAGTCGGCGAGACCGACCGCGACGTGGTCGACGGCGCCCAACTTGGCCAGCGCGTCGGCCATCGACAACCCCATGTGGAACCGCACTCCGGGGTCGGCGGCGTGCAGGGGCGGCAGGCCCTCGCCGGCGTTGAACCCGTCGATGGGCTCCATCAGATAGAAGACGGCGTCGCCCAGGACGGCGGGGTCCGCACAGGTGGCGATCAGATGCGGGTGCGGAACGTCCGAACCAGCCAGCGCGGCAAGGACTTTCGTCTCCCGCAGGATGACGCTGTTGCTGCGGGCACGCAGGTGTCGCGGTCCGCGCCGCAACACGTAGGGACGCCCGGCCCTGGTGAAACGCAACATCACGTTCTGGGTGCCACCGGTGACGGTGGCGACGTCCTGGATCGGACCCTCGCCGAGCCCCTGCGTCGACATCCATTCGGCGACGGCGGCCAAGTCCACGGCCTGCGGTGTCATGGCACTCCTTTTCCAACCTGTGGACCCTCTGGGAAAAGCGTAGGCCAGGGCCGGCGAGCGGCCGCTGGGCGGCGGCGGCTGGAAGAATAGTGTGCATAACTTACTTTCTGGGAAGGGGAACGACGATGCCGCGGACCGAAAACGATTCCTGGGACATCACGCACAGCGTGGGCGCCACCGCACTGGGGGTTGCGGCGGCGCGGGCCGCGGAGACGGCGAGCGAGAACCCGCTGATCAACGATCCGTTCGCGCGCGTGTTCGTCGATGCTGCGGGCCCCGGCATGTGGAGCATCTACACCGATCCCGAGTTGCTGGCCAAGGCCGTCGAGGCCGAGCCGGAGGTGCGGTCGCGGATCCAGCTGATGATCGACTTCATGGCGACCCGGACCGCCTTCTTCGACTCCTTCTTCCTCGACGCGGCCGACGCGGGGGTCCGGCAGGTGGTCATCCTGGCGTCCGGCCTGGACGCGCGCACGTGGCGGCTCCCCTGGCCCGACGGCACGGTCGTCTACGAACTCGACCAGCCCAAGGTGCTCGATTTCAAGTCCCACACCCTGCGTCAGCACGGCGCCAGCCCGACGGCGCAACTGGTCAACGTTCCGATCGATCTGCGGCAGGACTGGCCGAAAGCGTTGCAGGAGGCGGGCTTTGACGCGTCGCGCCCGGCGGTGTGGTCGGCCGAGGGTCTCGTCCGCTACCTGCCGGCGCAGGCCCAGGACCTGCTGTTCGAGCGGATCCACTCGCTCAGCGTCCCAGGCAGCTGGCTGGCGTCTAACGTGCCGGGCGCGGGCTTCACCGACCCGGCTCTGGTGGCGCGTCAGCGCGAGGACGAGCGGCGGATGCGGGACGTGGCCGCCAAGCTGGTCGACGGTGAAGTCACGGACTACGGCGACCTCTGGTACCCGGAGGAGCGCACCGCCGTGGACGCCTGGTTGCGCGAGCGTGGCTGGGACGTGGCGGCGTTGACGTTCCCCGAGCTGATGGCCCGTTACGGTCGCGCCTTGCCGTCGGGGGACGAGGACGCGATGCCGCCGACGGTGTACGTGTCCGCCCAGCGCCGGGCCGGCTGACCTCGACTCCGATAGCCGACGCACCGCGCCGGGAGGCCGGTCGGCCGCCGGCGGCAATCGCCGCGCAGCAGCGGGTGCGACGGGCGGCCGCGGCCCTGCGGCAAAACGGCCCGCGGCCGCCGTCGCGCCGAACTCGTTGACAGCAAACCGAATAGGTGGCTCTGCGCGCGTGGCCTGCCCGGTGCGGGCGGCGGGGCGAGCAACGTAACACCTTGCGGCGGAACGGGATTTTGCCGATTTGCTCCGCGGCTAGGGGGACGGCTGTGTTGTAAAGACGTTATGTCACAACATGATTCAGATGCGTTGATCGACTCGGCCGCGCGGGTACAAAGGTCGGCGTGAACAAAACAATTCGCATTGCAGCGTCATCGTTGGTCATGAGCGCCGGACTGGGGCTCGTCGGTGTGGGGGCGGCGGCGCTGGCCGAAGCCCAGCCGGCGCCGCTGCCGGATTACCACTGGTGCCCGGGGCAGTTCTGGGACCCGGGCTGGGGCGGCAACTGGGATCAGGGGCGCTGCCACGACGACCACTTCCGCGACGGAGAGCCGCGCGATCGCGGCCATTGGCACTGACGCCGCGCCGCTCGTGGTTGTGTCCGCTGTCCGTCACCGTGGCCGGCGCCTCTCCCGTCGGCCACGGTCGGACTCACGGCGACTAGGGCGTCAGCACGATCCGCTCGTCGACGTCGGTGGCTAACCACGCCGACTCCACCTCGGCGAGCGGGACCCCGCGAGCCGCGACATCGAAGGTGCCCGCGGTGATTTCGCTGATCAGCGCTGGCATCTCGACCAGGAAGTCGGCGGCGGACACCGACCCTTGGCCGCTGCCGACGATCTGCAGGCGCGACGAGCGAAGCGCCGCGGAGGCGATGTCGGCCGAAGCGCCGGCGACTGCGCCGATCTCGATCCAGGTCAACGGTTTTCCTGGGTCCGTGCGCACGGCCGCGATGCCGGCCATCAGCTCCGCGGTGATCGGGCCCCACAGGTAGTCGACGACGACGTCGACGTCGCGGGCCAGGTCGGCCAGTTCGGCGAGTGCCGCGGGCCCGCCGAGTTGCACGACGCCATCGGCCCCCAGACCGGGCAGTGTCGCGAGCCGCTGCGCGTCCCGCCCCGCGCCGATGACGTGACCGGCGCCCAGGTGCTTGGCCACCTGCACCGCCAGCCGCCCGGAGCTTCCGGTGGCGCCCAGCACGAGAACCGTTTGCCCGGGGGCGAACTGGACCCGCTGCCGCAGCGCTACCCACGAGGACATCACCGGGTTCGCCGCTGCGGCCACCAGAATCGGGTCGACGTCGTCGGGTAACTCGACGCTGCGGCGTGGGGCGATGACGGTCCGCTCGGCCATCGCACCGAGGGTGGTCTCGGGCAGGACGAAGTAACGCAGACTTCCGTCGGGTGCGCGCCCGACCCCGTCGATGCCGGGCACCAGCGGCAGCACACCGGAACTCGTGTAGTGCGACCCGTTGGCTTGGGAGCGGACCCGCGGACTCAGTCCTGCGGCAACCACGTTGACGACAACCTCGCCCGGCGACTGCGCGACGGGGTCGGGGAACTCGCGGTAGCTCGGCGGCTTGTCGAATGCGGTGACGACGGCAGCGCGCATCGGACCCTCCTCAAATAGTTCGCATTGGGAACTAAAATAGATCGTAATACGAACTATTGCAAGCTATAGTTCAGCCATGGACACGGCGGAGGATCTGAGAGACAGCCTGGTGCAGATGTCGTTCACGGTGGTCGCGGCGTTGAGTCGCGTTGCGGCCGAACATGATCTGTCGCTGACTCAGCTGCGGGTGCTCGGCATATTGCGGGATCGCGAACCGACCATGGCCGAGTTGGCCGGCTACCTGGGTCTCGAGCGCTCCACCGTCAGTGGCCTCGTAGATCGAGGCACCCAGCGCGGCTTGCTTCGCAAGAAGGCCGACCCCGCCGACGGCCGGTCGGTGCGGGTCTGCCTGACGGCGGAAGCGCGGCGTCTGGAGGTGGTGGTGCTGGGGAAAATCGGCGATCTCCTGGCGCCGTTGACCGATCGCCTGGGGCAGCCTGAGCAGCAGCGACTCGCCGGCCTGCTGACCAAAGCCCTCGGCAACGGCTAGCCGAATGCAGGTTTAGACATGAGTCGAATGGGTAACTACTCGCTCCACGAGAAACCTTTTCTCGACCACAATGGAGGTCACCATGCGTGGCAGCGGCATTATCAGCTCGGTTGCCCTGGTTTGGTTGATCATCGGAGTGATCGCAGCGTGGCAGCGCGATTACTTCAAGAACGACCAGACAACCTGCGCATCAGCGGGCACCGTCGCGGTGACCGTGATCGCGGGTCCATTGAATTACTTTGGCGTCAACCCGAAAGTTGCGGATTGCCACCTGCCGCAACCGAGTTCGATGCCAACGTTTCACCTCTAACCCCTCACCTGAACGGAGTTGACATGGTCATCTTGGGAATTGTCCTGCTAGTTCTCGGGTACTTCGTCCACGTACCGATTCTCACCACGCTGGGTGTGGTGCTGCTGGTCATCGGGGCCATCCTGTGGATCCTGGGCTCGGTGGGCCGCCCGGTCGCCGGACGGCGTTACTGGTACTAACCCGCTGGAAAAACGGCATCGCGCGGCTGCTCTGCAGTCGCGCGATTTCGTTTCACAGGACACGCATAGGTATGTCATAGCGGCGGCCTAGAGCCCGGCGGATACTGGAACTTGTGACACAGCCCCGAACTTCCGTAGAGCGGGTCGTGATGTGTCGTGCCGACGGCAACCCGATCAACGTCCTGGTGGTGGACGACGAGTCCGTCCTGGCCGAGATGGTGTCGATGGCCCTTCGGTACGAAGGCTGGAACATCGCCACCGCCGGTGACGGCGCGACAGCCATCGCGGCCGCGCGTGCCCAGCGACCCGACGTCGTCGTCCTCGACGTGATGCTGCCCGACATGAGCGGGCTCGACGTCCTGCACAAGCTGCGCGAGGAGAATCCGCAACTGCCCGTGCTGTTGCTCACGGCCAAGGACGCGGTCGAGGACCGCATCGCCGGGCTCACCGCCGGCGGCGATGACTATGTCACCAAGCCGTTCAGCATCGAAGAGGTGGTCCTGCGGCTGCGGGCGCTGTTGCGCCGCACCGGCGTGACGACGGTGGACAGCGGGGCCCAGTTGGTGGTGGGAGACCTGGTTCTGGACGAGGACAGCCACGAGGTCACCCGCGCCGGTGAGCCAATCTCGTTGACCTCCACCGAGTTCGAGTTGCTGCGCTTCATGATGCGCAACTCCAAGCGGGTGCTGAGCAAGGCGCAGATCCTGGACCGGGTGTGGAGCTACGACTTTGGCGGCCGATCCAACATCGTCGAGCTCTACATCTCCTACCTGCGCAAGAAGATCGACAATGGTCGCGAACCCATGATTCACACGCTGCGCGGCGCAGGTTATGTCCTCAAGCCGGCCCGCTGACACGGGGCGGGTCTGGTCCCTTCGGTTGCGGCTGCTCGTCGGGCAGATCGTCGTCCTGGCCTGCGTGTGCGTGGGCATCACCGCGGTCACGGAGCTGGCGCTCAACCACCACCTGGTCAAGCAACTCGACGGGCAGCTCGCCGGGACCTCCTACCGGTCCGCCTTGATGTATCCCGATCCGCCGCATTCGGGATGGCGGCATCAGCACTTCTACCCCAGGCCGGGCCCCGGTCCGCGCTTTTTGGACGCGCCGGGCCAGCCGGCGGGCATGGTGGCCGCGGTCGTCAGCCACGGGCAGACGGTCGATGCCGGCTATACCACGGCCAGCGGCGAGCGCGCCGAGCTGACGCCTACGGCCCAGCGCCAGTTGGCCGAAATCGCCGACGGCCGTAGGCCCGTCACCCTGGATCTCAACGGCTTGGGCCGCTACCGGGTAATCGCCGCGCCCAGCCGCAACGGGGGCGACGTCATCGTCACCGGGCTGTCCATGGCCAACATCGACGCCACCCTGATGCGGATGCTGGTGATCTTCGGGATCGTCACGGCGGTCGCGCTGGGCGCCGCGACCACCGCCGGCGTCGTCATCATCCGCCGTGCGCTGGCGCCGCTGCGCCGCGTCGCCCAGACGGCGAGCAAGGTGGCCGACCTGCCGCTGTCGCGCGGTGAGGTCGAATTGCCGGTGCGGGTGCGGGAATCGGACGCGAACCCCGCGACCGAGGTGGGCCAGCTCGGGGCGGCCCTGAACCGGATGCTCGACCACATCGCGGCCGCGCTGTCCGCGCGGCAGGCCAGCGAGACCCGGGTCCGTCAGTTCGTCGCCGACGCCAGCCACGAACTGCGCACCCCGCTGGCGGCGATCCGTGGCTACACCGAGCTGACCCAGCGCATGGGTGACGACCGCGAGGCCGTCGCGCAGGCGTTGAGCCGGGTGGCGTCGGAGACCGAGCGGATGACGCGCCTCGTCGAGGACCTGCTGCTGCTGGCCCGCCTGGACTCGGGCCGGCCGCTGGAACGCGAACCCGTCGACCTGTCGGCGCTGGCGGTGGACGCCGTCAGCGACGCGCACGTCGCCGGGCCCGACCACCAGTGGGAACTCGACCTGCCCGACGAGCCGGTCATGGTCACCGGCGACGCGGCCCGGCTGCACCAGGTGCTGGCCAACCTGTTGGCCAACGCCCGCGTCCACACCGGCGCCGGCACCGTCGTGACCACGCGGTTGGCCGCCGAGCCGGAGGACACCGTGCTCCAGGTCATCGACAACGGACCCGGAATCCCCGCGACACTGCAGTCCGAGGTCTTCGAGCGCTTCGCGCGCGGCGACTCCTCCCGTTCCCGCAAGGGCGGCAGCACCGGGCTGGGCCTGGCGATCGCGTCGGCGGTGGTCAAAGCGCACCACGGCACGATCAGCGTGGACAGCGCGCCCGGCCGCACCGCGTTCACGGTGCGGTTGCCACTCAACGGGGCGAATGGCAACCGCCGGCCGGAGACCCCTAGCTAGAGCAGGTCACGTCGATCTCGAAGGGCTTGTTCACCGTCTGCGTCGGGTTGGCCATGTCGACCCCCGTCGCGGTGCCGGTGATCTTGTAGTGGTTGCCGTCCTTGGTCGCCGACGCGTTACCGCCGACTCCGCCTTGGGTGTAGGCCAGCGTGACACCGTTGACGTTGCCCAGGCCCACCGACTTCACCTGCGGGGGGTTTCCGTCACTCAGGACCGCCCCGATGCCGGTGGCTTTCTCGCCGATCGCGATGTTGACGGTGCCGCCGGCGGTGTTGCACGCCACCGAGCCGGCCACGTTCTGGTTCTTGCCGTCGATGGTCACCGTGGGGCCGCTGCCGCCGCCCGAGGTGTTCCCGCCGGAGCTGCCGTTCGACGATTTGTTGCTCGAACAGCCGGAAATGCCCGCGGCCAGAATTGCCACTCCTACCGCGGCGATCGTCAGTTCACGCTTCACCTGGACTCCTTTGCCCGAAGTTGCGGTCCTCGGCATTGAGGGCCGTGGAGGCAGTATGAGGGTTAACTGAGCCTGAGATCCAGGCCCCCGAGAAATTGTTTCTGTGTTCATTAATTGGTCGGCGTAAAGCAGCGTGAATGGCCTGCGCGGAATGGCGGATTAATGGCAATGTAGCGGCCGTGGACCGCACACCTGTCAGCCCAGTGATCGAGTCGGCGCATCGAGCGCACCACCTGCCTTTCGACGACACCGCCGACTTCGCCGACGCCGACCGCGGCTTCATCGCCGCGTTGTCGCCCTGCGTCATCACGGCGGCCGACGGGCGAGTGGTATGGGACAACGACGCGTATGCCTTCTTGGACGGCCAGGCGCCGGCCTCGGTGCACCCAAGCCTGTGGCGGCAGTCGACCCTGGCCGCCAAACAGGGTCTCTACGAGGTGGTTTCGGGGATCTACCAGGTCCGCGGGTTCGACCTCTCGAACGTCACCTTCGTCGAGACCGACACCGGCGTCATCGTCATCGACCCGCTGGTGTCGACGGAGGTCGCCGCGGCGGCGCTGCAGCTGTATCGCGAGCACCGGGGCGGCGACCGGCCCGTCGTGGCGGTGATCTACACCCATAGCCACGTCGACCACTTCGGCGGCGTCCTCGGCGTCACCTCGCAGGCCGAGGTCGACTCCGGCGCCGTGGCCGTCCTGGCGCCCGAAGGCTTTACCGAACACGCCGTCCAGGAGAACGTCTACGCCGGGCCCGCGATGACCCGCCGCGCCACGTACATGTACGGGTCGCTGCTGCCCCGGGGGCCCCGGGACCAGGTGGGGTGCGGGCTAGGTCAGGCCGCGTCGACGGGCGAGGTGGCCATCATCGTCCCGACCGTCGACATCCGCGCCACCGGTGAGACGCACATCATCGACGGCGTCGAGATCGAGTTCCAGATGGCCCCGGGCACCGAGGCACCGGCCGAAATGCACTTCTATTTTCCGGGTTTTCGCGCGCTGTGCATGGCCGAGAACGCGACCCATAACCTGCACAACCTGTTGACCCTGCGCGGCGCGCTGGTGCGCGACCCCCGCGCCTGGGCGGGATACCTCACGGAGGCGATCGACGCCTTCGGTGACCGCGCCGACGTGGTGTTCGCGTCGCATCACTGGCCCACCTGGGGGCGCGACAACATCGTCGCGTTCCTGTCGCTGCAGCGCGACCTGTACGCCTACCTGCACGACCAGACGCTACGGCTGCTCAACCGGGGATTCACCGGCGTGGAGATCGCCGAGATGTTCCAGATGCCGCCGGCGCTGGAGCGGGCGTGGCACGCCCGCGGCTACTACGGCTCGGTCAGCCACAACGTCAAGGCGATCTATCAGCGATACATGGGCTGGTTCGACGGCAACCCGGGGCGGCTGTGGCCGCACCCGCCGGAGGCGCTGGCGCCCCGTTACGTGGCGGCGATGGGCGGCATCGACCGTGTCGTCGAGCTGGCCCAGCAGGCCTTCGATGGCGGTGACTTCCGTTGGGCCGCAACCCTGCTCGACCATGCGATGTTCACCGACAGCAAGCATCCCGGCGCCCGCGGCCTGTACGCCTCGACCCTCGAGCAGCTGGCCTACGGGGCCGAGAACGCCACCTGGCGCAACTTCTTCCTGAGCGGGGCGACGGAACTGCGCGACGGCAACCTCGGCACGGCGGCGCAGGTCGCCTCGGCGACCATGCTCGCCCAGCTCTCTGCGGAGCAGATCTTCGACAGCCTGGCCATCCGCGTCGACGGGCCGCGCGGTTGGGGCCTCGACATCACCATCGACCTCGCGTTCGCCGATGCGGCCATCAACTACCGGCTGACCTTGCGCAACGGCGTGCTGGTCCACCGTCAGGCGCCCGCGGATCCGGCCACGGCCACCGTCACCCTCGAGCTGGCCGGCAAGGACCGGCTGCTGGCCGTCGCCTTCGGCGATTTCACGTCACCGGGGCTGACGGTCTCCGGGGATGCGTCTGCGCTGCAAGCCTTTTTGGGTGTGCTGGATCGACCCGACCCCGGATTCAACATCGTCACGCCCTAACCCGGTCAGGCGACGTCGATGACGACCTTGCCCAACACCTTTCGATCGGCCACGTAGCGCAGCGCGGCGGCGGTCTCGGCCAACGGGAACCGGGCGCCGATGTAGGGCCGAACGGTGCCGTCGGCGAACATCTGCGACAGCTCGGCCAGGTCGCGCGCGCCCTGCTCGGGATGGTCGGCCATAAAGGTGCGAATCTCCATGCCCCGCACGCAGATATCCTTCAGCAGAACCAGGTTCAGCGGTATCGCGGGGATGGTGCCCGTCGCGTAGCCCAGCGTGACGAAGGTGCCGCCCCGGGCGAGCGCGCGTAGCGCCGGTTCGGCGTACCCGCCGCCGACGGGATCCAGCACCACGCGCGCGGCGTCGCCGGTGAGCTCGCGGATCCGCGACTTGAGGTCTTCGCGGTCGTAGTCGACGGTGGCCTCGGCGCCGCGCTCGCGGCACAGCGCGAGTTTGTCCGCGCTCGACGCGGCGGCCAGCACGCGAGCCTTCATCGCGACCGCCAGATCGACCGCGGCGAGCCCGACCCCGCCCGCGGCGCCCAGCACCACCACCCAGTCGCCCGGTGCGACGGCCGCGGTCGACCGCAGGGCGTGGTAGGCCGTGCGATAGGTGACGCCGAAGGCCGCGGCGGAGGCGAAGTCGGCGTCGTCGGGCACGCTCTGCGCCTGGGCCGCGTCCAGCAGCGCCCGCTCGGCGAAGGCCCCGAACGTCGTTCCGGCCACCCGCTGGCCCGGGGTGAACGACGCTCCCTCGCCGGCGGCGATGACCTCGCCCGCGATTTCGTTGCCGGGGATGAACGGTGGCGGGATCTTGACCTGGTATTTGCCCGCGATGAACAGCACGTCGGGGAAATTGACCGCCGCGGCGCGCACCCGCACCAACAGCTGACCGGGACCGGGTACGGGGTCGTCGACGTCGTCGACGACGAGATCCTCCGGCGTGCCGTAGGCCCGGCAAATCACAGCGCGCATCAGCTGACTCCCAGTCCGTGTAGACAGAATTGCACCACATGCGCGATGTCGTCGGCCGTGGGCCGCTCGGTCGAGCCGACGTAGTGCCGCAGGGTGTGGGCGGTGCAGCCGAAGACTGCCTCGACGTCGCGTTCGACGTCGCTGGTGCCCAGCGCCGCAACGGGTTCGACCAGTAGCGCGCGCAGCGGTCGCAGTATCTCCCGGTCGGCCGTCCGGCTGGCGACTGGCAGCTGCCCGGCCGCGGCCCGGCTCATGCTGATCAGGTGGGGATCGGCCACCTGGGCGAGCGTGCCCTCGATCCACCGCGCGATCTGGTCGCGCGGCGTCGATTCCTTCGCCATCCGGTGCTGCAGGTAAGACACCACGAGGGCGACGCCGCGCTCCATGACGGCCAGGATCAGATCGTCCTTGCCCGCGAAGTACCGGTAGAAAGCCTTGTTCGACGACCCGGCCTCGGCGACGATGTCGCTGACCCGCGGCGGGTCGGGCGCCACCCGTTCCATGACGCGCACCGCGGCGGCCAGGATGCGCTCCACCTCCGCGGTGGCCTCGCGCTGCCGCTCGTCGAGCGCGCGCTCGACCGCCGCCGCGACCCTAGAGGTCAACGCGCTCACCGTATTTGGCGCGCGCGGCCGCGCGCCGCACCGCCAGCATCTCACTGGGCCATTCACTGTCCTCGGCGTCATAGTCCCTGAGCAGCATCCGCGCCAGGTTCACCTTGTGCGCCTCGGTGGGGCCGTCGGCCAGGCCCAGCGCGATGCCGCCCAACAAGACGTTCACCAGGGGCAGCTGGTCGGTGAGGCCGAGCGCGCCGTGCACCTGAATCGCCCGCATCCCAATGGACTTGAGCACCTGTGACGCCAGGATCTTGCACGCGGCGATCTCGGCGCGGGCGGCCAGCTCGTCGCCGCTGTCGATCAGCCAGGCGGCGTGCAGCACGGTCAACCGGAACGGGATCAGCTCGGTGTAGGAGTCGGCGACGAACTGCTGCACGAGTTGCTTGTCGGCCAACGAACTGCCTTGGGTGAAACGACTTTTCGCCCGCCGACTCATCATCTCCACGGCGCGTTGTGCCATCCCGATCGAGCGCATCGCGTGGTGCAACCGCCCACCGGCGAGCCGCGTCTGCAGAATATGGAAGCCCTGCCCCGGCTCGCCCAGCAGTGCCGCGGCGGGCACCCGCACCGCGTCGTAGTGGACCAGCGAGTGACCGGGCTCGTGCGGTTCGGCGCCCACCAGATGGTGGGTGGCCTCGACGCACAGCCCCGGTGTGCCGGCGGGGATCAAAAACGTCGACGCGCCACGGTGCACAGGTACGTCGGGATCGGTGATGGCCACCACGATGAAAAAGGTTGCTACGGAGGCGTTGGACGAGAAGTACTTTCGGCCGGTGATCACCCAGCCGTCGCCGTCGCGCTCGGCGCGAGTCGTGAAGACGCGGGGATCGGCGCCGCCCTGCGGTTCGGTCATGGAGAAGCAGGAGAAGATCTCGCCGGACAGCAAGCCCGCCAGGTAGCGGTCCTTCTGTTCCGGGGTGCCGAAGCGGGCGATGATCTCGGCGTTGCCGGTATCCGGCGCCTGCGTTCCGAACACGATGGGGGCCCAGGGGCTGCGGCCCAGGATCTCGTTGATCAGGGTCAGCTTGACGGCACCGAATCCCTGGCCGCCCAATTCCGGGCCCAGGTGGGGCGCCCACAGGCCCTCGTCGCGGACCCGCTGTTTGAGCGGGTCGACGATGCGGCGGCGCTCGTCGTTGAGCGGCAGGAATTCACAGCCGCCGAACAGCACCTCCAGCGGCTCCACCTCGTCGCGCACGAACCCGCGGATCCAGTCGAGCTTCCGTTGGAATTCGGGCTCGGTGGAGAAGTCCCAGGCCATTCGATTCTCCTCGTGTCAGGGGATCCCGCCGTCGGCCCGCACGATGGACCCGGTGGTGAAGCTGGACGCGTCGGACACCAAAAACAGTGCGGCGCCGACGATTTCGTGAGGATCACCGGCGCGCCGCAGCGACAGATGACCGAACGGCGCGGTCTCGGCGGCCTCGAGATTCCAGGCCTTGCTCACGTCGGTGAGAAAGGGTCCTGCCATCAGCGTGTTGACCCGCACGGTGGGGCCCAAGGCGCGCGCCAGGCCCTCCGTCATCGCGTTCAGTCCGGCCTTAGCGGCGGCGTACGGAATGATGCCGCCGTCCGGCCGCAGCGACCCGGTGGAGCTGACGTTGATGATCGACCCGCGGCCCGCCGCCACCATCCGCTCACCCACCAGCGCCGACAACCGGAACGGGCCCTTGAGATTCAGGTTGACCACGGCGTCGAACAACTTCTCCGTGACGTCGGTGAGCTTGTCGTAGAGCGGCGACATGCCGGCGTTGTTGATCAGCGCGTCCACCTTGCCGAACCGGTCGTAGCTGGCCTCGACCAGCCCGTCGAGTTGGTCCCAGCGGCCGACGTGCACCTGGTAGGGGAGCGCCGAGCGGCCCGTCTGGGCCTCGATCTCTCTGGCGGTGGCCACGCAGTTGTCCATGTTGCGGCTGGCGATCACCACATCGGCTCCGCACCGCGCGGCGGCGAACGCCATCTCGCGGCCAAGGCCCCGGCTGCCGCCGGTGATCAACACCACCCGGTCGGTGAGGTCGAAAAGGGTGTCGGCATAACCCATTTCAGCGGCCACCGGAAGGCTGGGCGCGGGCGAGCTCGGCGGCCGTGGCGATGAGCTTGGGAATCATCGAACCGAAGGCCGCGCTGATCTTGGGGTCAACCTTGCCGGTCCGTACCCCGGCGGCATAGGTCTTCTCCAGCACGATGCCCAGCTTCCAGTTGGCCAGCACCAGGTAATAGCCGATGTTCTCGGTGGACAGCCCGCTGACCGCCTCGTAGCGCTCCAGCAGCTCGCTGCGGGCGGGCATCCCGCGCATGTCCAGGTAGAAGCCGTCGGTGCTGGGTTCGTCGCCGTCGTATCCCAACAGCGCCCAGGCCAGGTCCAGCAGCGGGTCCCCGACGGTCGTCATCTCCCAGTCCACGATTGCGGCCAGTCGAGCCGGCTTCCCGTGCGCGAACATGACATTGGCGAACTGGTAGTCCCCGTGCATGATGCCCGGGCGGTACCGCACGGGAATGTTGCGGCGCAGCCAATCCGCGGCGTCGTCGAGCCCCGGCAGGTCGCGGACCTTGTACGAGTTCAGGAAGGCCAACCACCGGTCCACCTGCCGCTCGTGGAAGCCGTCGGGCCGGCCGAAGCCGTCGAGCCCCTGCGCGCGCCAGTCGACCCGGCCGAGCCTGGCCGCGCCCTCGACCAGTTCGAACGCCAGCTGCCGCCGGGCCTGCAGGTCGGTGTCGAACGGCGCCTGCCATCCGCCGTCCATCGGACTCCACCCGTCGATCGCCTGCATCACGTAGAACGGCATCCCGAGAACGCTGCCGGTCTCGTCGGCGGCCACGAGCGCGGCGTGCGGGACGTCGGTCCCCGCCAGCGCCCGCACCAACCGGATCTCCCTGAGGAGGCCGTCGATTCGCGCGGCGTCGGCGCGCGGGCCGGGCATGCGTAACACCAGGCGTTGTCCACCGCGCCGGATCAGGTACAGGGTGTTCTGCGAGCCGCCCCTGAGCTGTTCCAGGACGGGTTCCTCCCCGGCTCCCGGCGCATCGTTCGCGTCAAGCCAGCGCCCAAGCACGCCCGGCTGCACTTGGGTTCCCTCGGCAGTCGCCATTGTCCGCACACCCCACTCTCGCTGCGGAGAATAGCATTCTCCGGTGGGCCGGTCCGCGCGGCGCATGCAAGGCTGGCAGGGCCAGCCCACCGACGACGGGACGATCCCATGCAACTGCTTCTGGTCCGCCACGCCCTACCGCTGCGCAGCGAACCCGGCGAAGGCTCCGACCCGGAGCTCTCGGCGGAGGGAATAGCGCAGATCGAGCGGCTCCCCGACGCGCTGGCCCGGTTCCCCATCTCGCGGGTGGTGAGCAGTCCGCAACGGCGTGCGATCCAGACCGCGGAACCCGTCGCGGCGGCCCGCGAGCTGACGGTCGAGATCGACGATCGCTTCGCCGAGTACGACCGCGACCTCAAGCTCTACATCCCGGTCGAGCAGATCCGCGCGGAGATGCCTGAGGAGTGGGCGCGCCTGGCGCAGGGCCACCTGCCCAGTGCCGTCGACGAAGACGCGTTCCGCGACCGGGTCCGCGCCGCGGTGGGCGACCTGGTGTCCGCCGCCGACCCCGAGGACACGGTGGCGGTGTTCAGCCACGGCGGCGTGATCAACGTGCTGTTGCACGAAATCCTCGGGACGGCGCGGCTGTTGTCGTTCCCAGTCGACTACGCGTCGGTGACCCGGCTGCTGTACTCCCGGTCCGGGCAAGCCACCGTGGCCGCGGTCAACACCACCGAGCACGTGTGGGATCTGTTGCCCCGCAACCAGCGGCTGCTCGATGACGCGACGGGTGGCGGCTCGGCGTGATCGACGAGACCGCCGAGGCCCGACGACGCCCGACGATGCCGTGGTGGTGCAGCCCGCCGCCGGCCGCGATGGTAAACAAGATCGGTGACTACAGCTGACCAACTCGAGGGCCTCGACCTGGCCTCGCTGGATCGGTACCTGCGTTCCCTAGGCATCGAACGCGACGGCGAGTTGCGTGGCGAGTTCATCTCCGGCGGGCGGTCCAACCTGACGTTCCGGGTCTACGACGATGCGACCAGCTGGCTGGTGCGACGCCCGCCGCTGCACGGCCTGACCCCGTCGGCGCACGACATGGCCCGCGAATACCGCGTGGTCGCCGCCCTGCAGGACACGCCCGTCCCGGTGGCCCGCACGGTCGCGCTCTGCAAGGACGACGCGGTGCTGGGGGCGCCCTTCCAGATCGTGGAATTCGTTGCCGGGCAGGTGGTCCGCCGCCGTGGTCAGCTCGAGTCGTTCAGCCACACCGTGATCGGCAGCTGCGTCGACTCGCTGATCCGGGTGTTGGTCGATCTGCACAACGTCGACCCGGACGCCGTCGGCCTCGGCGATTTCGGCAAGCCCAGCGGATACCTGGAGCGCCAGGTGCGGCGCTGGGGCTCGCAGTGGGCGCTGGTGCGGCTCCCGGACGATCGGCGCGACGCCGACGTGGAGCGGCTGCACGCGGGCCTGAACGCGGCAATTCCGCAGCAGAGCCGGACCTCGATCGTGCACGGCGACTTCCGCATCGACAACACCATCCTGGACGCGGACGACCCGACGACGGTGCGGGCGGTCGTCGACTGGGAGCTTTCGACGCTGGGCGATCCGCTCTCCGACGCGGCGCTGATGTGCGTGTACCGCGATCCGGCGCTGGACCTCATCGTCAACGCGCAAGCGGCTTGGACCTCACCGCTGCTGCCCAACGCCGACGAACTCGCGGACCGCTACTCGCTGGTCGCGGGCCTACCGCTGGCGCATTGGGAGTTCTACATGGCGTTGGCCTACTTCAAGCTGGCCATCATCGCCGCCGGCATCGACTTCCGTCGGCGGATGTCCGACCAGGCCCGCGGCCTGACGGATAGCGAGCACGCGCCCGAGGTGGTGGCGCCGCTCGTCTCGCGCGGCCTGGCCGAACTCGCCAAGCTGCCGGGTTAGTCGACCGGCAACCGGCCTAGCGCAGTGTGGCCGCGTGATTCTTCTTGGCGGCGCGGCGCAGTTGGACGATGCGCGCGGTCCCGACCGCCACCGTGATCAGCCCGCCGACCACCGCCGCCAACAGGATCGCCACCCCCAACGGGAGGCTCCAGTGCCACACCAGGAACTGAAACCGCGTCGACGCCGTGTTCTGGGTGATGAAAACCAGCAGGGCGATCAGGATCAGGAAGCCGACGGTCAGCGACGACCACAACGCGCCGGCGCGGGTGAACGGGATCGCCGGATCCTTGCGCGCCGCCCCGGCCGGCGGCGTGGCGGCCGCGCCGGTCGGCGGCGGGGCGACAGGCTTGTGCGGCGGCTGGCCGGGCGCAGGGGTGTTGCTGCTCATAGTGTCATCTTTGTCCGATCCGGCGCGGAATGAAACCAAACCGCTCACCCCGGTTTGCGCAGGGCCGGTCGCGAGGCCGTCCGAGACGTTAGTGTCGGCGGTATGACGCTCCTGCCGCGGCTGTATGGCGCGATCGCTCAGGCGGCAGTGTGGATGACGGCGGCGTGCGTCGCGGCGGCGTGCGGCAACTCCGATCCGCTCGGAGCGCAGGTGCGCAGCCCGACGTCGATCGTCGTCGGGTCCGGCGACTTCACCGAATCGCAGATCATCGCCGAAATCTACGCACAAGCGTTGCAGGCCAACGGGTTCGATGTCGGCCGGCGGATGGGGATCGGCAGCCGAGAGACCTACATCCCGGCGCTCAAGGACCACTCCATCGACCTGGTGCCGGAATACATCGGCAACCTGTTGCTTTATTTCGCGCCTGAATCCCGGGTCACCACCCTCGACGCCGTCGAGGGGGAGTTGGGCGGGCGGCTGCCCGCCGACCTGGCGGTGCTGACCCCGTCGCCGGCCAGCGACACCGACACCGTCACGGTCACGGACCGGACCGCAAACTCCTGGTCCCTCACATCGATCGGCGATCTGGCGGCGCACTCGGCCGACGTCCGATTCGGGGCGCCCGCGGCGTTCGCCACCCGCCCCGCCGGTCTGCCGGGACTGCGGCAGAAATACGGGCTGGTGATCCGGCCCGGGAACTTCCTGGCGATCGACGACGGCGGCGGCGCGGTGACGGTGCGGGCGCTCACCGAGGGGCGGGTCAACGCGGCCAACGTGTTCAGCACCTCGCCCGCGATCCTGCAGAATCACCTGGTTGCCCTCGACGATCCGGAGCACAATTTTCTGGCCGGAAACATTGTGCCGCTGCTTAACTCGCAGAAGAAGTCGGGACGGCTGCGCGACGTTCTGGACGCCGTGTCGGCGAAACTGACCACGGCCGGGGTGGCCGGCCTCAACGCCGCCGTCTCGGGTAACTCCGGCATGGATCCCGACCAGGCGGCGCGAAACTGGGTTCGCGACAACGGTTTCAACCATCCGATCGGGGTGACGTGATCGTTTACGACAAGGTGCGCAAGGCGTTCGCCGACGGCACCACCGCGATCGACGAACTGAATCTGACCGTCCCCGAGGGGAAGCTGACCGTGTTCGTCGGTTCCTCCGGTAGCGGCAAGACCACGGCGCTGCGGATGATCAATCGGATGGTCGAGCCGACGTCGGGCACCGTCACGATCGACGGTACCGACGTGGCCACCCGCAACCCCGTCACGCTGCGCCTGGGCATCGGCTACGTCATCCAGCACGCGGGGCTGATGCCGCATCAGCGGGTGATCGACAACGTGGCGACGGTCCCGGTGTTGCGGGGGCAGCCCCGCCGGGCCGCGCGCGCCGCCGCCTACGACGTGCTCGAGCGCGTCGGCCTGGACACCAAGCTCGCCACCCGCTATCCCGCACAGCTGTCCGGCGGTGAGCAACAGCGGGTCGGGGTGGCGAGGGCGCTGGCCGCCGACCCGCCCATCCTGCTGATGGACGAGCCGTTCTCGGCCATCGACCCGGTGGTGCGTCACGGCCTGCAGGACGAGATCTTGCGGCTGCAAAGTGAATTGCACAAGACCATCGTGTTCGTCACTCACGACATCGACGAGGCGCTCCGGCTCGCCGACAAGGTCGCCGTGTTCAAGGGTGGCGTCCTGCAGCAATACGACGAGCCCGCGCGGTTGCTGTCGCACCCCGCGAACGATTTCGTGGCCAGGTTTATCGGCCTGGGCCGCGGCTACCGGTGGCTGCAGCTCCTCGACGCCACTGGCCTGCCCTTGCGCGAGCTCGACTGCGTGACCGCTGAAACTGTTGCACGACAACATCGTTCGGGCGACTGGACGCTGGTGGTGGACCAGGCGGGCGCGCCCGTTGGGTGGCTCGACGCCGAGGGGCTGCGCCGGTGCGCGGCCGGCGCCGCGCTGGCCGACAGCGTGGGCGCCGTCGGCTCGCTCTTGTTGCCGCGCGGAAACCTCAGCCAGGCGCTGGACGCCGCGCTGTCGTCCCCGTCGGGAGTCGGCGTCGCCGTCGACGAGGGCGGCAAGGTGATCGGCGGGGTGTCGGCCGAGGATGTGCTGGCCGCGGTGGACGCGCGGCGACGGGCGTCGGGGCCCTAGGCGATGCATTATCTGCTGACCCACCTCGACGACGCCTGGCGGCTTACGGTCGTGCACCTGCGGTTGTCGTTGGTACCGGTGCTCATCGGGCTGGCGATCGCGGTGCCGCTGGGCGCCGCGGTGCGGCCGATCCCGCTGGCCCGCGGGCTGACGACGGCGGTTGCCGGGGTGGTATTCACCATCCCGTCGCTCGCGCTGTTCGTGGCGCTGCCGACGATCATCGGCACCCGCGTCCTCGACGAGGCCAACGTCATGGTGGCGCTCACCGCCTACACCGCGGCCCTGCTGGTGCGCGCGGTGCTCGAGGCGCTCGACGCGGTGCCGGCGGTGGTGCGCGACGCGGCGACGGCGGTCGGCTACCGCCCCCTCGTCCGCGTGGTCAAAGTCGAACTGCCGCTTGCCGTTCCGGTGCTGATCGCCGGCCTACGGGTGGTGGTGGCCACCAACATCGCGATGGTGTCGGTGGGATCGGTGATCGGCATCGGCGGCCTGGGCGCCTGGTTCACGCAGGGCTACCAGACGGATAAGAGCGATCAGATCCTCGCCGGGATCATCGCGCTGCTGGTGCTGGCGATCGCCATCGACGTGCTCATCGTCGTGGCGGGCCGGCTGGCCGCCCCGTGGGAACGCGCCACCACCGGCCAGGGTCCGGTGACCGCGCCAGTTGTGGGGGGTGCCCGGTGAACTTCGTGGGCAGGGCCGTCACCTACCTGTTGACCGCCGACAACTGGACGGGTCCGGTCGGCCTGGCGGCCCGCGTGCTCGAGCACCTCGAGTACACCGCCATCGCGGTGGGCGCGTCGGTGCTGATCGCCGTTCCCCTCGGCCTGATCGTCGGGCACACCCGCCGCGGCACCCTGCTCGTCGTGGGCGCCGTGAACGGGTTGCGCTCGTTGCCGACGTTGGGGGTGCTGCTGCTCGGGACGTTGCTGTTCGGGCTGGGCCTGGGCCCTCCGATAGTGGCCCTGATGCTGCTCGGCGTCCCCGCGCTGCTGGCCGGCACCTACGCGGGCATCACCAGTGTGGAGCCGACGGTCGTCGACGCCGCCCGGGCCATGGGCATGACCGAGACTCAGGTGTTGTTGCGCGCCGAGGTGCCTAACGCGTTGCCGTTGATCCTGGGCGGGTTACGCAACGCGACGCTTCAAGTGGTCGCGACCGCGACCGTCGCCGCCTACGCCAGCCTGGGCGGGCTGGGCAGGTACCTCATCGACGGAATCAAGGAGCGGGAGTTCTCCCTGGCGCTGGTGGGCGCCGTCATGGTGGCCGTACTGGCGCTCGCCCTCGACGGCCTGCTCGCCTTGGCGGTGTGGCTCTCGCAGCCGGGTGCCGGGCGACTGCGCCACACTTATCGGGCACTTCCCTCGCGGGCGGGCTGGACGTCTTACGGTAGATGAGTGAACGCAGCCCCCTCTGATCCCAGTCGGCGCGTGTGGCAAGCAATGCTCACGTGGCGCGCCCAGGACGTCTCCCGGATGGAGTCGGTGCGAATACAGGTGTCCGGCAACAGAATCAAGGCCAACGGCCGCATTGTGGCGGCCGCCACCCCCGGCAATCCGGCGTTCGGCGCGTATTACGACCTGCAGACCGACGAGACGGGCGCGACCAAGCGGCTCGGCATGACGGTCACCTCCGCCGAGCGGGAGCGCGTCATCTCGTTCGCCCGCGACGACGAGAACATGTGGCTGGTGACCGACCATCAGGGGGAGCGGCGCGCGGCCTACAACGGTGCGCTCGATGTCGACGTCGAGTTCAGCCCGTTCTTCAACGCACTGCCGATCCGGCGGCTGAGCCTGCAGCAGCGGGCGGACTCGGTGGCGCTGCCCGTCGTCTATGTGAACCTGCCGGAGATGTCGGTCACGGCGGCCGTGGTGAATTACACCAGCACCGGAACCCTCGACGGCATCAAGCTGCGGTCACCTATCTCCGATACCACCGTGAGCGTCGACGAAGACGGTTTCATCGTGGACTATCCAGGCTTGGCAGAGCGGATCTGATCACCCCGCCCGCGCGCCCGGCGGCGGCCAATTCCTGACGCCAGTTCTCCGCGCCGATGACGATGTGCACGATGTCGGACCGCGGAAAGCTGTCATAGCGCGTCCGGGCAGCGTGCCCGGCTTCGATGAGGTCGGCCACCGGTTCGTGGTGGGCCAGCGCGTCGCGGGCGCGGCTGAGCAGCTCGATGACGCGGTCGGCCGTCGGCGCCAGCTGGTCGGAGTTGGCTTCGCACATCGCGCGCACCAGGTCGGGGGCCGTGGCGGCCACCCGGGTGCCGTCGCGGAACGACCCCGCGGCCAGCGCGAAGGCCAGCGGCACCTCGCCGGCGATGACGGCCAGCGCCTCGGCCAGCAGGTGCGGCAGGTGCGAGATGGCGGCCGCCGCGGCGTCGTGCTCGTCGGACCGGGCCGGCACCACCACCGCGCCACAGTCCAGGGCCAACCGCATCGCCAGCGACCACACCGCGGGGTCCACGTCGTCGTCGACGCTGAGCACCCACGGGGCGCCGGTAAACAGGCCGGCGTGCCCGGCGGTCCAGCCGGAGTGCGCGGTGCCCGTCATCGGGTGACCGCCGACGAAACGGCCGCGCAGCCCGGCCGCGACGACCTCGTCGAGCACCGCCTTCTTCACGCTGGTGACGTCGGTCAGCGGGCAACCGGGGGCAAGGTCGGCGATGTGGCGCAGCATGCCCGCCAACGCCGGCACCGGCACGGCCAGCACGATCAGCGCGCCGGTGTCCGCGGCCCGGTTCAGCGTGGCGGTTAGATCGGTGCTCGCGTCGTAGCCGTCGGCGACCGCGCCGTGGGCACCCTCGACCGAGCGGTTATAGCCGAACACCTGGTAGCCGGCCGCGGTGGCGGCCCGCATGATCGAGCCTCCGATGAGCCCCAGCCCCAGCACGCACACCGGAGTTCGCGAGGAAGGGCTGGCCACACTTAAAAGGTTGGCACATTCGGCAAGCCGCGGCGCCGCCAGATGGGGCGGGGTCGCGGGCGCGGTCGGCGCCGTCTGGTCAGGGGCCTGGTCACGGACTACCGTAAGCGCCCATGGGAGCACAACGGGCCTCTGCCCAGGGCCTGTCCGCGGATACGCCGGACGGTTTTGGCGTCGCGGTCGTGCGTGAAGAGGGCCAGTGGCGCTGCTCTCCCTTGGCCGCCAAATCCCTGACGAGCCTCAAGGCCGCCGAGACGGAACTGCGAGAGCTGCGCAGCTCCGGGGCCGTGTTCGGCCTGCTCGACGTTGACGACGAGTTCTTCGTGATCGTGCGCCCCGCCCCGTCGGGGACGCGGTTGTTGCTGTCGGACGCCACCGCCGCGCTGGACTACGACATCGCCGCCGAGGTCCTGGACAAGCTGGACGCCGACCTCGACCCCGACGACCTCGAGGATTCCGACCCCTTCGAAGAGGGTGACCTGGGGTTGCTGTCCGACATCGGGCTGCCGGAGGCGGTGTTGGGGGTCATCCTCGACGAGACCGACCTCTACGCCGATGAGCAGCTCGGCCGCATCGCCCGCGAGATGGGCTTCGCCGATCAGCTGTCGGCGGTGATCGACCGCCTCGGTCGGTGATCGCGAGCGCGGCCGTGGCGATCGCAAGCCCGGCGCCGCGGGTCGCCACTAATGAGGGAGCCGGGCGAAGCGGGTCGCCGCAGTCAGGCTCGGTCGGTGATCTCTGACGAAGACCTGATCCGGTCCGCTTTGTCCGTCGCGGTGACGGCGGGGCCGCGTGACGTACCGATCGGCGCGGTGGTGGTCGGCGCCGACGGTTCCGAGCTGGCCCGGGCGGTGAACGCCCGCGAGGAGCTGAGCGACCCCACCGCCCATGCCGAGGTGTTGGCGCTGCGTGCGGCGGCCGGAGTGCTCGGGGACGGCTGGCGGCTGGAGGGCGCCACGCTGGCCGTGACCGTCGAACCCTGCACCATGTGCGCCGGGGCTCTGGTGCTGGCGCGGGTGGCGCGGCTGGTGTTCGGCGCCTGGGAACCCAAGACCGGCGCGGTGGGTTCGCTGTGGGATGTGGTCCGCGATCGTCGGCTCAACCACCGCCCGCAGGTCCGCGGCGGGGTGCTCGCCGCGGAGTGCGCTGCGCCACTGGAGATGTTCTTCGCCAACCAGCGATTGGGGTGAGCGGGCATCGGTTCGGTAAGCTGCTCGGCGGTGGCGTGTCCGAGCGGCCTAAGGAGCACGCCTCGAAAGCGTGTGACGGCTAAAACCGTCCGAGGGTTCAAATCCCTCCGCCACCGCCAAAGCTGTACGGCTGTTCGGGCAGCTAGACAGGCATCAACGGGTTTGCTGAGGACGCTCGTGGGCGCCTGATGAGCACACTTTGCGCACATTCCCGCGTGAATACTTGGCATGCAGCGTCGCCGCAACGGCATCTAAGTCCGTGTCGAACAGGTCCGCGTACGTGTCCAAGGTGACCTTCGCCGACGTGTGTCCGAGCATCCGCTGAAGCGCCAAAACATTCACTCCGGTGCTGATCGCCAAGCTAGCGCACGTGTGCCGCAGATCGTGCGGCGTAATGGTTTGAACCCCGGCTCGCTTCACCGCACCGGCGAACCATCCGCCCGAGGACTTCGGTCGCGGGAGATACGTGCCAGACCGCCCCGCGAATACTAAGTCGCCGGACGCCTTGTCGGCGCACTCCATGGACAGCACGTCAAGGACGAACGTCGACACAGGCACCGAACGCACCTTTCGACCTTTCGTTTGCCCAACCGCGTGATCGACACCGAGTTGCACAGCGTTGTCTGCCACAACAAACCGCCTCTTCAGGAACTCGACATCGCGCACCCGTAGCGCAATCGCCTCACCCCACCGCAACCCGCAGTAAGCCAAGACAAGCACCAAGCCGCGATGCTCTCCCGATTCATCAGCCAGTCGATGCACATCGTCCGCACTCAAGTAGACGTGCCTGCGCGTCGTCTTGCGCGGCAGATTCTCGACACCTTTAGCCGGGTTGAGCACAATCCGCTTGGACTTGACCGCGGCCCCGAAGCGACCGCCTGCCTGTCGCGGATTTTTACGTACAGGCCCAAATTGTTGGGGAATCTGCCCTTAGGACACTAACTACCGAGGGCATCGTGCGCGAAGTTGGGGAAGGGCCGGGCACACGGCATCGTTGGTTTGCTGATGAGATTCTCCGTGTCCTTGACCCATAGAGAGTCTCGAAATCGCTAGGACCGTTGGTGTAGGGCCTGCGGACGCTGGTCGAGCCAGTGGTACGGACCGCCACCAGACGACCACTTCCGGTCGTCACTGCCAGTAAGCGGCCGTTGTCATCGGACGGTTAACTGGTCGGTGATGTCGATGCCGGCGCCGGGGTCGTGGTGGTGGTCATTGGTGTCGCGGCACTCGCCATAGAGAAGTATTTGGCCGCGGCTGTGGTCAGACGGTACGTAGCCCATGTTCGCGGTCACCCCATTCTTGTTGAGCGTGGTGCCGTAGAGGTGCTGCCCAGGTGGGGCGCCGTCGTTCCAGCCGTTGGAAAGCATCGCGGTGCGGATGTGTTGGAAGTAGGTATCGGGATCACCGCGGAGCAGGAAGCCGATGTTTACTCTGCCTTGGTACGGCGGGTCGCCTTGGTCGTTACAGGAGGCAAACGAGAACCCTCCGTCGACCCCTTGCAACCCGGCGATAGCCACAATTTGTTTGGCTGGCTCGACAACTTGGGCCATAGCCGCGTCGTCGCTCATGGGGTGGGCCGAATCGTCGAACGGGTTGCCCGATGGCCCCCCGGCGTGTGGTTTGTGGAGCACTGTCGCGCATCCTCCTAACAACATGGCGATGAGCACTATCGGGGTGAGCAGTGCTGGGAGCAACCATGCACGCCGGCGCTTAATGATGGTGCTCCTGATCGAAGACGTGGTTGTCGGTGACAGATCCCCCCGGGCGCTGCCACTCCGGATCGAAGATGGCCGGTGTGTGGACGCCTACGGTGACCGGCGGGAGGCCCGGGATATTGACGTGAATGCCGCCCGCTGTGTGGCGGTGTTCGGCCGTCATGCCGTCGGCTTGTAGTTGGTCGCCGTGGCCTGACACGATGTCGGCCATGCCGTGCAGGGCTTCGCTGCCCGGGTGGTAGTAGTAGGAGTGGTCGTGCCGGTTGATGCCGTCAGAACCGGGCACTTCTGCGCGGAAACGCACTGACCCGAACCCGTCGACGGCGGGGTCGACACCCAGGCCGGGGTTTGTCCCGAAGAAGTTTTCTCCGAATATCGTCTTACTCGTGCCGTCGAGTTGACCGACCATTCCGACAGGATCGGTAGAGGCATCTCCCACAAAGACGTGGCCGCCGTCGAGGTGGAATTGCGCAGCGTGTTGAGCCGCGTCGGTGCCCGGACAACCTAGGAGCACAGCGTCATTGGCGTGCATACCGTGTAATGCGAAGGCGTCGGCGGTGGTGGTCGAACCGTAGGAGTGACCCAAAACGGTGACGTGCTGGCCCGCGCCGAGATGTGTGGCCCATAAGCCGTTGACGTCCTGCGCCAAAGCTACGCTGCCCGTTCGCGCCATTTCGGGCGTTAAAAAACGCGGGTCGCCGAATCCATTGGGCGCGTCGTAACCCATCCACGCGATTACAGCTGTCTCGTTGTTGGGATCAGCGGCGTTTGCCTGGGCATAGAGGTTGAGCGCGTCGTTGTGACCGTCATACAGCCAGCCGCCTTTAACGCTGCTGCCGATGCCGGGCACGATCACCGCGGTGTTCTTAGCGGTGTCGGGGTTGCCAATGGCGACTGCTGCGCGGCCCTTCCCGCCGAAGGCCGTCGGGTCATAGGCAAATAGGAACACCGGGTTGCGCCCGTGATCGGCGTCGTGGTCGAGGCCTTGCCTGGTCTGATCAGCGTTCTGATAGCGGGTGATGTCCGTAGCCGACAGGCCGTATTTGCCCGGGTTCCGTACAACCTCGTCGACTGATACGCCATTGCGGCTAGCGGCATCTTTGACGCGGTTGAGGTCTTGGTTCATGACCGTCGTGTTGGCTGTGCTGCGGGCGGGGATGGGAACGCCGTTGAGGTTGCCGATCTCGGCGGGGTGCTCAGCGAGCAAATGCTGACGCTGCTCGGGTGTCATGGATGTCCACCACTTATGCACTTCCTCAGGGCTGGTGCTAGGCGGCGGGATGTGGTCGTCTGCGTCGACTTGGATCAGTGTTTCCGGGTCGTAGCCGTCAGCGCGCAGGTTGCCCAGAGAGTTCTGAAGCGTGCTCGAGTAACCGCTGCGGATTGACTGCATGTCGTGAAGCGCATCCCGGACCTCGTCGGCGGCGTCGCGGTGCGCGGCATCAATCACTTTCTCCAGGAAGGCATGTCTTTTCTCGCTTGGGTGGTCATGCGCCAGCTCATCCTCGGCCGCGTCGATGATATCGTCGAGGTGCTGCAAAGCACTTTCCAGCATGGTGATTCTTTGATTGCCGGCCTTCTGCGCATCGGCCAACGCAGCGGCGATGTTTTCCAGATCGGCGCCGATCTTCGGCAACTGCTCCGATTGCGCTCCAAGGGATTTCGTTAACCGTTGCACTTCGGCGGCATCGTTGATGGGGTGATCACCGTTTTGGTGATTCCACGCCGCGTCGAAGCGTTTGCGGGCCTGCTCGAACGCGTGGTCGGCTTCCTCGGTGTGCCGGCCGGCGCCGTAGAAGGCGTTCGCCAGGCTCGAAATTTGAGCAGGGCTCCCGGCCTGCAGGCTCCGATTGACCTCCCAAGGATCACCGCCGGCCGCGGCGATCAAATCGCCGACGCTCAACCATTTCAGGTGCATCGCACGCGCTGCGGCGGCCCAGCACTAACGAGCATCACCGCCCCCTTAACTAAGCTGCTCAAACCGTAGTACCGCAAAACGGCCGAGTCACCAAGAACGGGCCCCGATATGTCTGCCGTTGCTGAGGCCGCCTCGTGCCGCGGATCTGGTGAGACGGTCACCAGATGACCACTTCGGCGTTATCGCCGCCATAACACCGCGTTGATACCTTGGTCGAACCATCACTGAAGTATGCGGGATATCTACCGGCGCAGTTCATGTCGTAACCGTCGCCAGTCACCGGCGAGAAGGCGGTGAGACGGTTGGACATGCCTGAGGCATAGAAGATCTGACGCACGTTCGCGGCGAACGCGCAGCTGGTGTGTCCCCCGACGACACCTTCATGTCCGTCCGGGCAGATGTTGAAGACCTGAGTGTTGGGCGGTGGTGTCGCGGTTGTGCTTGCACAGTGACCGTTGTAGGGGCCGGGGCTGGAGGAAGCGAAGCAGCTGCTGGCGGCAGTCGGGCGAGCGCCGCGGCTTTCGCCGAGTCAGGAGTTGGTCCTGTCGCGCCAGCCCATTCCTTCATGCCGCTGTCCAGAGTGATTGCGTAGCTGACACACGTCTTGATGATGCCTGGCGGGTCTGAGCATTGCACTGCAGCGACACCGGGGCGAGCCAGTACCTGGACGCTGAGCAGCAGGCGACCTGCGCGCACCGATGGTCGTCAGGACTTATCCGCTTGGTGCTGGGAAGCGGGGCGCCCTCCCTGGCAGGGGAGCCGCCTTCAGTCTTTTACTGACGGCAGCAAAAGGTGTCGAGGGCGTCCATCGCCGTCGGCACCCTTGGGCGGTGCACGTTGGAGTGTGTCGGGCACCGGGGCACTACCTCCTTTTCTGGAAAGCGCGGGACGACGGTCATTAACAACGTGGTCGCACAAGACGTTTGGGCTATAGCCCGCTATATTAAGACGACCAGCCTATAGCTCGCTATAGACACGCGGCAAGGGGAGTTACCAATCGATGTCTACTCCGAGCGTTACGCTTCCCCCAGTCATGGAGGATCACTTGGCACTCGTCCGGAATGCAGCCAAAGAGCGGGAGCGGCGACGAGCCGCATTCGACGACGCCGATGACAAGTTGCGCCGCTTGATCCGTGAGGGATTCGAGCACGGTATATCGGGCGAAAAGCTGGCCGAGGCTGCCGGCCTCTCTGTCCCGCGGGTGTACCAGATTCGTGACGGCCGGCGCTGACAGATCCCGCCCAGGGATCTTCTACTTGGTCCGATTGGCGCGCTTCGTCTTTGGCTTCTGCAGGTTCGGATTGCCCTCCGGGCCGTATCTCTGCCGGTAACGGAATGAGCGGGGGCTTAGTCCCCATGGGTTTTGATCGGGATCGGACGCTGGGGGTTTTGGCGCTGCATCATTCCGGTGGCTGGCGATTAGTTCCTCGACATCAGCGTGCGTCATGCGCCATACGCGTCCCACCTTGTATCCGCGGATCCGCCCGGACTTCAGTCGTTGCATAAGCCAGCGGCGGCCCGATTTCATCTCGGGCGGCAGCACCATCGCCACGACCTCTTCAAGGCTGTACGTCTGGATCGGCTGGCTAGGAGGGTGGGGCAAGTTGTCAGGGACATCGTTGATCTCATCCATGTTGACATCAATCGTGGCAGCACGGCCGGTCGTGAGCACGTTCTGAGCGCACTTTTCAGGGAGTAACAGATAACTGTGGTGAACTACTGTTATGTCTTTTCGCAGCTAAGGCCTATTTTGGCGCTGCGATCAGGTAGCTGAATAGGGTTCAAATCCCTCCGCCACCGCCAAAATCGTCAGCGCGAAAGCGCTGGTGTGCTCGTCCTGCCCCAGCGGGCCGAAGCCAACGCCGAGAGCCGCCTGCGTGCCGCTCTGGGTGGATGCGCCAATAACACGGGCGTGGCCGACGAGCGCGCCCAGCTGCTCGCCGACGGTATCTGTGTGCACACGACGCCAGGCATGACAATCGACACCGACGGTGCGCTCGGCTGTTATCTGCAATGGGGAGCGATGGTCGACGGTGCGGGACTGCGCGTGTGGGACGTCGCGCCCGTCAACGTCACTGGGGTTCTCAGGCGTTACCCGCGAGGCGACTTCAAGCGTGAACTGGTGACGATGATTCGCGCCGAGGCGGCGGCCGTTCCGCAGGGGCGGTTCGCGCTGCTGGTTCGCTGCGGGATGCCCTTGGCCGTGCGATTGGCGCCATTCGATTCGTGAGACATCTGTAAATCGGTTCTCTATTCGTTGGCAGCAGGACTGTGTCCGCCTCCCCAGCACTGGCTCCCGTGATGGCGAATTTGGAACGCCGCCTGGTCCAGTATGGTTAGCTTGCTTAACGGAAAACAGCACAGCGCTCGGCGAAGAGGCCCTATGACGGACAGAGTCAAGATCGTCGCAGTCGTATCCGCTTGCTGTGTCTTGGTCGCCGCTCCTGAAATCCAAGCCCGCGCAGACGGTTTGGGCACAGCGCTGTACACCGGCATCAACGGGTTGCGTTCGCCGTGCGGTGCGATCCGCGACGACGCGCGCCTGACGGCAGCAGCGCAACGGCACGCCGACGACATGCTGCACAGCGGCTTAAGCGGACACATCGGGTCGGACGGCTCGTCGCCCCAGACGCGCATCGCCGAGGCGGGTTACAGGACTCACGCCACGGGCGAGATCGTCTATTGGGGCACCGGGACCGCTGCGAACACGAACCAGGCCCTCGATTCGTGGATGCAAAGCCCGCCGCACCGGGCGATCATCACAAACTGCGCATTCGGCGCGGGCGGCTTCGCCACCGCCTTTGATGGCAACAAAATGACCGCGGTGGGTGACTTCGCGGCGCCTTAATGCCATGCCGGACGATCGGCGACCGTTGTTGTCCGCTCAGCGTCCGATTAGTACGTCGGGTCGGCGGCGATCGTTACCTAATGAGTTGGTTGAAGACATGATGATGGCAACAGACAAGCAGTTCGCTAAAAGCGTTTGTTACACATGAGGCAGCCACGCGGATCCATGCGGCGATAATACGAAGCCCCGACCTTGCGGGTCTTTACAAGCTGTCGTGGCCGAATTGTCAACTCCGCAGATTATGCCATTTACAGTTATGGAATGCTGTGGCGGAAGCGTCTTCACGTCGGTCGGCGGATCACTTGATGGGACGAGCTGCTGTAAACCTGTCGTGGTCCCAATTTAGTTGATACGTGCAGTACCCTTCGACGTCGGAGAAGCCGGTGGAATTCCAGGAAAATTGTTGCCACTACACTGCGCCTGCCCTGTGACGAAGTCACAATTGATGCCATCCGGAGTTTTAAAGAAAACCTGCTTGATGGATATCCCGGGCGTGGTTGCGTCTAGGCTGTATTCGGCCACGTTGACCGCCACGAAATCATTGAGGATAGGGAAGTGCGTGGTATCTGCGTGGTCATTACAGCTGCTGACCATGGTGACGGTAGCCGCGACCGCAATTATCCCAAGAGCCTCGATGTTCATCATTGTCCTCTCGTTCGCGGGACAGAGGTACATACTTGCGTGCTCGGTCATTGATTAGGGACAACGTGAAGCTGTTGCACATCGTATGGGGCATTCTTATCAGTATTCCATCGGCGGATAGACCTTTTCAGATCTCGCAGTTGGCCAGGCGTTCCATGCCGCGCCGGCACACCGTGGAAGCCGAACTGGTCTTCCAGCTCGCCCGAAAGCGGTTCGAAGAGTCGTTAAACCACCAGAACGGTGACGACGCAATCAACGACTCGCCGCCCCCTTCCGCGGTTCAACCCTACTACCGCAACGGGGCCGTTAAACGGCGTCAGCTCAGGCTTGGCTGCCGGCCAACTTCCGGACCGTTTGACCTTCGCTGTCCTGGAACGGGCGGCCGTCGGGCCGCAACAGGTCGTGAAACCACACTTTCGGAACCGCGCTGTACGGGTGATCCCACGAATCCCAGGGAAAGTACGTCTGGGTTTTTCCGGCCACCAGGCCCCAGTTGATGGCGCCGACGTTGTGGAGCTTGGCGACGGGCAGGATGCTCTCGACGGTGCTGCCCCGCGGCCGCGCCATGTACTCGGTGCAAATGATCGGGCGCCCAAGCGGAGTCAGCTCGCCGATCCGCGACTCGAATCCCGCCGGCTCGGCGTACGAGTGGAACGTGACCACGTCGGCATTGGCGAGCTGGATGTCGCTGATCGGGGTGCGGCCCTTCGGCTCGCCCCAATCCCCATGCCACACACCACTTGTCAGCGGTTGGCTGGGATCCACCGCGCGTGCCCACCGGAAGACCTGGGGCAGCAGGTTGGTCACCAGCTGCTCCTTGTCGCTCCTCTCGGTGCTCTGGTACTGGTGGGCGGGGTTGTCCGGTTCGTTCCACAGGTCCCACCCCAAAATGCGGTCGTCGCTGCGGAATTGGGTCAACACGGACGTGACGTAGTCGTGCATGACCTGCACATAGCGGGGATCGCCGAGGCGGTCCGCCCCCGGGCTCTGCGCCCACCCGGAGTTGTGCACGCCGGGCCGCGGGGCGCGCTGCCGACCGCCCTTCGGGTGCGGGTCCCAGCAGGAGTCGAAGAAGACCAACAGCGGCTTGATCCGATGCCGCGCGGCGATGTCGACGAACTGGGCGAGGCGCGTCTGAAACCCGCGCTGATCCTGCGTCCACAGCTGATCGTGGAGGAACACCCGCGCCGTGTTGTGGCCGTAATACCTGGCCCAGCCGAGCTCGGTGTCGATGCGCCGCGGGTCGAAGGTGTCGGGCTGGAACATCTCGAACTGATTGATCGCGTTGGCCGGAATGTAGTTCGCCCCGACGAGGAAGCCTTGAGCCTGGTACCAGCGGTTGGCGCGGTCGGGTGACCAGCGGCCCGCCTCCTCGGCGGCGGCCCGCGGCGCCTTGGCCAACGCAGCGCCCGCCGCCAGCAGCAGGGGGAGCTTCAGCGCCGTTCGACGTTCCACGGGGTGACCATAGTTTTTCCAAGCGGTTTCCCCGGTATTTGCTCAGGGTGTCGCGTCACCTTGAGTGAAGAATTGTTATCCGCCCGTCACCCCGGCGGTTCGGGCGCGCACACCGGCAACACGAATCGCGAAGTTACTTCAACGTAAGCCCCCGGGGGCGCAATACTGAGCGGGTGCTGGATCGAAACGTGCTGGGCGGCCCGCTGGACCCGTGCGGCAGCGAACCCCTCACCGGTTACTACCGCGACGGCTGCTGCTCGACTGGGGCGGAGGACCGCGGCCGGCATACGATCTGCGCGGTCATGACCGCCGAATTCCTAGAGCACCAACGCTCCATCGGCAACGACCTGTCGACACCGGTTCCCGAATACCGCTTTCCGGGGCTGCTGCCCGGCGACCGCTGGTGCGTCACTGCGCTGAACTGGTTGCGCGCGCACGAGGACGGTTGCGCAGCCCCCGTCGTGCTGGCCTCTACGCACGAGCGCACGCTCGAGGTGGTGCCGCTGGAAACGCTGCAAGAGCACAAGGTCGACGTGCCCGACGACCTGGCCAACCTGTAGGCAGCCAGAAGTGAGCTCAGCCGTTGACGACATCGACCTCGACGACCTGACCTCGCCCGTACTGACCGACCTGCAGCGGCAGATCCTGGAATACACCGAAGCCAAACCTGTCGACTTCGACCTCGACAAGATGCTCGCCGAGGCGGTCCACCAGGCCGGTGTCGGAACGGACATCGACGACCACGACGGCTTCACCGACCGCCTCACCGCCCACGTGGCGGCGATCGAAGGCGACCAGGGTTTGCGCCAACTGACCCGGTCGACGCTGCGGCAGCGCGTGGTCCGCCTGCTGCGCAATCGTTTATCGCTGACCGATCTGCTCAAGCGGTACCCCGAAATCGAATTGATCACCATCGAGAAGCCGTTCGTCGTGGTCGGCATGCCCCGCTCGGGCACCACCCACCTCGTCAACCTCATCGCCGCCGACCCGCGCCGGCGCGCGCTGCCCTACTGGGAAAGCCAGGACCCCATCCCCGCCCGCGGGCAGGGTCCCGACGCCTTCGGTGTCGACCCGCGCTACGCGCGCGCCACGGCCGAACACGACGCGCTGATGGCCAGCGCCCCGTTGGTCGCCGCGATGCACGACCGCTTCCCCGAGGCGATCGAGGAAGAGGTCGAGCTGCTCGACCTCGACCTGGCCGCCTACGTCCTGGAATGGCATGCGCGGGTGCCGGATTGGCGCGACTACTACCTGAGCCTGGACCAGAGCCGGCACTACGCCTACCTCAAGAAGGTGCTGCAGGCGCTGACATTCCTGCGCGGACCGCGAACCTGGGTGCTCAAGAGCCCCCAGCATTGCGAGCAGCTGCGCCCGCTGCTGGCCACCTTCCCCGATGCACTGGTGGCATTCACCCACCGCGATCCCGTCGCGGTGGTCCAGTCGGCGATCACCATGATGGCGTACTCGGATCGGTTGCGGCGCACCAGCATCGATCCGGACTGGCTGCTGACCTATTGGACCGACCGGGTGGACCTGCTGCTCGGCGCCTGTGTGCGCGACCGCGACGCGGTCCCCGCCGAACGCAGCATCGACATCAGCTTTGACCACCTCAACGGCAACGAGATGCCGGTGCTCGAGGAGCTCTACCGGCGCGGCGGCGTGGACCTTCCCGCCAACGTCCGGGACCGCTTCCAGCGCTACCTGCACAGCAATCCCCGGGGCAAGCACGGCAGGATCCGCTACGACCTGCAACGGCACTTCGGCACCTCCGCCGACGAATTGCGCGGCCGGTTCGGCTACTACTTCGACAGGTTCGACGTCCGCCCCGAGAGCGAGTGAAGGAGACAGCGGCGATGGGCAGTGACGCGGCGCGCGGTGAACCGGTCTACCGCGGTAGGCCGGGCGCGGACGCCATGCGTCCGGCGTCGGCCGAAAAGGCCCAGCGCATCGCGCCGGGGCTGTGGTGTTCGCCCGGACTGTCGAATTCCTACCTGCTCACCACCGGCGAGGGCCGGGTGGTGGTCAACACCGGCATGGGTTTCGAGGGGCCGGTGCACCGCGCCAACTTCGACGCGGTGGACTCCTCGCCGGTGCGCTATGTGATCTTCACGCAAGGCCACGTGGACCATGTCGGCGGCCTGGAGAGCCTGCGCGATCCGGATACTATCGTTGTAGCGCAAGCGAATTGGACGACGTGGCGGGACGACAACGAACGCCTCATCCCGTACCGCGCCAGCCGCAGTGCGTTCGCGTTCAAGGACACGCTGGCGGCGGGCATCGGCGCCATCCAGCGCCGGCTCGGCACCACCCGACTGGCCGGTCAAAGCGCGCCGGTCGTGGACCTCGATTTCGCGGACACCCTGACGTTGCGGGTCGGTGATCGGCGCCTCGAGCTGATCTCGGTGCCCGGTGGTGAAACCACCGATTCGCTGGTGGTCTGGTTGCCCGATGAGCGAATCTGCCTGTGTGGGAACACGTTCGGCCCGCTGTTCGGGCACATTCCCAACCTGGTGACCATGCGCGGCGACCGTTATCGCGACGCCTTGACTGCCATCGCGTCGGTGGAGCGGGTTCGCGACCTGGGCGCCGAGTTGCTGGTGACCGGCCACTTCGAGCCCATCGCCGGCGCCGACCTGATCTACGCCGAGCTGACACGGCTGCGCGACGCGCTCGAGTACGTCCACGACCAGACCGTCGCGGGGATGAACGCCGGCAAGGACGTCCGGACGTTGATGCGCGAGATCACCCTGCCCGCGGATCGCGAGGTGGGACAGGGCTATGGCAAGGTCGCCTGGGACGTGCGCGCCATCTGGGAGAACTATTCCGGCTGGTTCCACCACGAGTCGACCACCGAGCTGTACCCCGTCGGGTTCGACGCCGTCGCCGCCGATGTGGTGGAGTTGGCCGGCGCGGACGCCCTGGTGCGACGGGCCCGCGACCACCTCGACGCCGGCCGTCCCCTGCACGCCATCCATCTCGCCGAGCTCGTCTCCACCGACCACCCGGAAGTGCGCGGCGTGCTCCGGGAAGCTCACGACAGACTCCTCGCCGCGAGCACCAATTTCTGGGAGAGCGCCTGGCTCAAGCAGCAGGTGGCCAGGAACTCATGACGGCGCGCGTCACCTTCGATTTCACCGGGACCACCGCGCTCGTCACCGGCGGCACCAGCGGCATCGGGCACGCCATCGCGCGCCTGTTCCGCGACGCCGGGGCCGAGGTCGCCATCACCGGAACCCGGCCCGCCGCAACCGATTACGACCGCGACCTGGATGGCATGAGCTATCGCCAGCTGCGGATCACCGATTCCGACTCCGTGGACGCCCTGGCGCGGGGGTTCACCCACCTCGACGTGCTCGTGAACAATGCGGGCGCCAACTTTCCCGGCGGTCTCGACGAGTCCCGGCCGGACGGCTTCGACGCCTCGGTGGCCCTCAACCTCACCGGACCGTACCGCCTGACGGTCGGCCTCCACCGCGCGCTCACAGCGTCCAGCGCGGCCGGCGGCGCCAGCGTTGTGAACCTGGCGTCGATGTCGGCGTTGCGCGCCGTCACCCTGGTGCCCGGATACGGCGCCGCCAAGGCCGGCGTCATCTGTCTCACCAGGAACCTCGCCGTCAAATGGGCCGGCGACGGCATCCGGGTCAACGCGGTCGCCCCCGGGGTCATCGACACCCCGATGACCGCGCCCATGCGCGGTGCCCAGGAACTGGTGGACGCCGAGCTGGCGCACATCCCGCTGCGCCGTCTCGGGTCCGCCGACGAAGTCGCCCCGACCGTGGCTTTCCTGTGCACCGAGCAGAGCAGCTACACCAGCGGTGCGCTCTTCGTCGTCGACGGCGCGTCGGATTGCATCTGAGAATGGGGGATGGGCAATGACATTGGCGCTACGCCCGGAGGATTTCTATCACACCGGCATCGTCGTCCCTGATGTCGGTGAGGCCATGGCCTACCTGGGTGCCTTGGGCGGATACCGGTGGACCAGCCCGATGAGTTACACGCTGCCTCTGCGCACCGCCGACGGAACCGTGGAGCTGACGTCCACCTTCGTCTACTCGCTGCAGGCACCACACCTCGAGCTGATCCAGGAGGTACCTAGCAGTCCTTGGACGGCGGCGCCGGGCAACGCCATCCACCACCTGGGTTACTTTGTGGACGACCTCGCCGCGTCGGCCCGGTCGTTGCAGGACAACGGTTTTACCTTGGAGGCGACGGCTAACACCGCGCCGCCGGGCCTGGCGCTGTTCGCCTACTATGTGCATGCCTCCGGTACGCGGATCGAGATCGTTGACCGAGCGCTGTTCCCCGACTTTCCGGCGTTTCTGCGGTCCGCCGCGGATTCCGAGTAGGGGTCCCGACGTGCCGCTGACCGTCTTGCGTTTCAATTTCGCCTCGCCACAAGGAGATCCGCGCAACCAGCACAAGCTGGTGGCAGCCGCGCTGGAGATGGCGCAGTGGGGCGAGGCGCGCGGTATCACGTCGATCAGCGTCGACGAGCACCACGCCACCGGGCACGGCTGGAGCTGCAACCCGATCATGGCCGCGGCGATGTTCTTGGCCCGCACGTCGACGCTGATCGCCAGCGTCGATTGCGCGCTGGGCCCGCTGTGGAATCCGGTGCGGCTCGCCGAGGACATCGCGCTGGTCGACAACATGAGCCGCGGGCGGTTGCACACGACGGTGGGCCTCGGCTACCGCCCTGTCGAATACGAGGCGCTGGGCGTCGATTTCGGCGAGCGGGGTCGGCTGATGGACGGCCTGCTCGAGCGGGTGCTCGCCGTCTGGTCGGGCCGCGATCCCGAGGCGGCGTTCGGCGGTGGCACCTGGTCGCGCCCGCACCCGCCGCTGTACGTCGGCGGCGGCGTGCCCGCCACCGCCCGGCGCGCGGCGCGTTTCGGGTTGCCGCTGAGCCTGGCCGACCACCTGCCCGACGTCGCCGCCTACTACCGGCAACTGTGCTCGGAGACCGGCCTGAAGCCGATCATCCTGATGCCGGGCCCGGTGAACCGCGGCATGATCTACCTGCACGGGGATCCCGACCGGGCCTGGGCCGAGCTCGGTGAACACATCCTCTGGGAGGCAAAGACTTACGGCCGCTGGTCCACCGACCAGCGTTCGCTGATGCACCTGCCCGGAGTCGAAACCTTAGACCAGGTGCGGGACTCAGGCCGATACCGCTTCCTGACCCCCGACCAACTGATCGCCGAGGTGCGGGCGGCCGACAACTACGGCCCGCTCGTGCACCTTCGCCGGATCGGCGTATTGACCGGCCACCCGGTCGTGCAGGATGGCGTCGTCCTCCCAGGTGTCCCACAATCCGGTGACCACATCCATGAATTCGTCGGCGCGGTCGTAGCGTTCGTCGTGCCCGAGGTGGGCGTCGACGCCGAAGTTCTGGGCCTCGCTGTCGTTGACGGATGTGACCACGTTCCACGCGGCCCGGCCGCCGGACAGGTGGTCGAGGGTGGCGAAGGTGCGGGCGACGTGAAACGGCGCATAGTACGTGGTCGAATACGTCGCTCCGAGGCCGATTTTCGACGTGGCCTGGGCCAGGACGCCAAGGACGACGCCGAGGTCCAACTTCACCGGGCGGGCCCCGTAATACACCGCGTCGGCGACCGAGCCGCCGTAGACGCCGGGCATGGCCAGGCGGTCGTCGAAGAACATGAGGTCGAAGCAGCCCTCTTCGAGCTGCCGGCCGATCTTGGCGTAGTACGAGGCGTCCAGGTAGCCGTGTTCCGTGGCCGGATGCCGCCACGAGCCGGCATAGACCGAGGTACTGCCCGCCTGCATGAACGCGACCAGGGACATCTTGTCGTTGCGCCGATCAGCCATACCAGAAACGTAACATCTGATATGTCAGATATCAAACGTCAGTTGATACCATGTCGGAATGGCCACGATCGATATCGCCGGGACGGTGCGCGAACGCGCCGCCCGGGAGTTGCGGGACCGCATCCTGACCGGCGCGCTGCCGGCCGGCACTCGGATCGACCTGGACGCCATCACCGAAGAATTCGCTACCAGCAGGACCCCGGTGCGCGAGGCGCTGCTCGAACTGTCCTACGAGGGCTTGGTGCAGGTGGCCCCGCGCAGCGGCGTGACCGTGATCGGCATCAGCCCCGAAGATGTCGTCGACAGCTTCACCATTCTCGGGGTGCTGACCGGGCAGGCCGCGGCCTGGGCGGCCCAGCGCATGGACCCGACCGAACTCGCCACGTTGCGCGAACTAGCCGCGGACGTGGTGGCGCGCTCCGGGGACGCCAGCATCGGCACGGCGAACTGGCAGTTTCACCAAAAGATCCACCGCGCCGCCCATTCGCCGCGGCTCATGACGCAGATCAAGCACGCGGTGCGGGTGGTGCCGAGCAACTTCCTGACCGTGTTCCCGGACCACGAACAACACTCGCTCGACGAGCACGAGCAACTGCTGAATGCGCTCGCCGACAAGGACATTGAGCGCGCTCGGTCCATCGCCGAACGGCACGTCTTGGACGCGGGTCACTCATTGGCCGAGTGGCTGCAGCGCCGCGACGGCTAACCCGCGCCGCCGGGCCTGGCGCTGTTCGCCTACTATGTGCATGCCTCCGGTACGCGGATCGAGAT
>NZ_LZKC01000170.1:0-9967 GCF_001672685.1 Mycobacterium sp. E2462 | reverse complement strand
GGCACCGCCGCCCATCGGAACGCGGACGTCGGCGGCGGCGGCGCGGGGATGCGATCCCGCGAGCGCCACCAGCGCGGCCACCATTGCAGCCGCAAAACACCGGTGCGCAGCCCGCACAGCACCTCCCCTTAGGTAGGCCGGACATCTGACCGGCCCGGCCAGTCTAGTCCGCGCGAGTGTCGCGCTCGCCGGGTCGAAAACGACGGCCGCGCGCACCCGCCGGGCTTCGTCGGCTGGCCTCGTCTGCCGTCGCGGCACATGGCAACATGAACCGCGACGGCAGCGCGCCGGGGGAATGACGAAAGAGGACCGTCTGTGAGCAAAGGTGATGGCAAGAACGGTGTGCCCAACACCCTGACCACCATTCCGTTGACCGATCCGCACGCCACGGCCGCCGAACCGTCGATCGGTGCCCTGATCAAGGACGCGTCGGCCCAGGTGTCGACCCTGGTGCGCGCCGAGGTGGAGCTGGCCCGCGCCGAAATCACCCGCGACGTCAAAAAGGGCCTCACGGGCAGCGTCTTCTTCATCGCGGCCCTGGTGGTGCTGTTCTACTCCACCTTCTTTTTCTTCTTCTTCCTCGCCGAGCTGCTCGACACCTGGCTGTGGCGGTGGGCGTCGTACCTCATCGTGTTCGGGATCATGGTGGTCGTCGGCGCGCTGCTGGGTCTGTTGGGCTTCCTCAAGGTGCGCCGCATCCGGGGGCCCCGCGAGACCATCGAGTCGGTGAAGGAGACCCGTAGCGCCCTGACGCCGGGCCACGACAAGGCCCCCGGCCGCCAGCTCACCGAGCACCGGCCGGGGCAGGACCAGCCCGCCGGCGACCCGTCGGGGTGGTAGATGGCGCCGCCGGATCCGTCGGTCACCCGCATCGACGGGCCGTGGCGGCATCTGGACGTGCACGCCAACGGCATCCGCTTCCACGTCGTGGAGGGGTTGCCCAGCGTCGGTGACGCCGCGGCGCCGCCGACCGCGCGACCGCTGGTGATGCTGCTGCACGGCTTCGGGTCGTTCTGGTGGTCGTGGCGCCACCAGCTGCGCGGCCTCACCGGCGCGCGGGTGGTCGCGGTCGACCTGCGCGGGTACGGCGGCAGCGACAAACCGCCCCGGGGCTACGACGGCTGGACGCTGGCCGGTGACGCCGCCGGGCTCATCCGCGCGCTCGGCCATTCCTCGGCGACCCTGGTGGGCCACGCCGACGGCGGGCTGGCCTGCTGGGCGACCGCCCTGCTGCACGCCCGGCTGGTGTCGGCCATCGCGCTGATCAGCTCCCCGCACCCGGCGGCGTTGCGGCGCTCCACGCTGACCCGGCGCGACCAGGGCTACGCGCTGCTGCCCACCTTGCTGCGCTACCAGGTGCCGTTGTGGCCCGAACGCGCGCTGACCCGCGACGACGCCGCCGAGATCGAGCGCCTCGTCCGCAGCCGCAGCTGCGCCAAATGGGTTGCCTCCGAGGACTTTTCCGAGACCATCGGTCACTTGCGGACGGCGATCCAGATCCCCGGCGCGGCGCACTGCGCGCTGGAATACCAGCGCTGGGCCGTGCGCAGCCAGCTGCGCGGCGAAGGCCACCGCTTCATCCGGTCGATGCAGCAGCAGCTCAGCGTGCCCCTGCTACACCTGCGCGGCGACACCGACCCGTACGTGCTGGCCGACCCGGTCGACCGCACCCAGCGGTTCGCACCCCACGGGCGTTACGTATCCGTCGCCGGCGCAGGGCATTACAGCCACGAAGAGGCTCCCGATGAGATCAACCGGCAGCTGACGAGGTTCCTGCGGCACGTGCACGGCACGTGAGGCGGCCTCAGCCGACGCAGGATCCGGTGCCCACCTGCTGCGTGTCGCCGATCTTGGCCATCTGACTGGCCACTTCGTCGGCGGTCAGCACGAACCCGGTGTCGGGGTCGTCGACCGCCGCGCCGAACACCACGCCCAGCACGTGGCCGTTCAGGTCGATCAGCGGTCCCCCCGAATTGCCTTGCTCCACATTGGCTCTGATCGTGTAGACGTCGCGGGTGACCGGCGCCGGGTCCCGGTAGATGTCCGGCCCGCTGAGCTTGATCAGCTCGCGGATCCGCGCGGGCGTCGCGGTGAAGTTGCCGCCACCGGGATAGCCGAGCACCACTACGCTGGCGCCGGTTTTCGCCTCGGCCTGCGCGAACGCCAACGGCGGCGGCGGCAGGTTGGGCACCGCCAGGATGGCGATGTCGACCGCCGGGTCGTAGGACACCACGGTGGCGTCCAGCGGGTTGCCGCTGGCGTAGATCTGGACGCTGTTGGAGCCCGCGACCACGTGCGCGTTGGTCATCACCCGGTCCGGCGCGATCACGAATCCGGTGCCTTCCAACACTTTCTGGCAGCTGGGCGCCAGGCTGCGCACCTTGACGACGCTGGGCGCGGTGGACACCACCACGGGATTGTTGGCCAGCGCGGGATCCGGGGACGCCACCGGGATCACCGGGGTGCGGCTGAACGGCTCCAGCACCGCCGGCAGACCCGAGGTGTTGAGCAGCGCGGACAGCCGCTTGGGCACTGTCTTCAGCCAGGGCGGCGCCGCCTCGTTGACGCGGGCCAGCACGCGCGAGCCGCGGACCGCCGCCGCCAGCTCGGGTTGGTCCTTCGACTGGGTCAGCGGCGTCGCCAGCAGCCACGCGGCCGTCAACACCACGACGAGCTGCACCCCCACCCCGATCACCGAGTCGACCGAGCGGATGGCGCGGCTGTGGATCGCGCCGCGCACGGCGCGGCCCAGCACCACGCCGGCGACCTCCCCGATGACGACCAGCGCCAGGATCAAGAACAGCGCCGCGAACAGCTTCGCGCGCGGCGCGGCGATGTGGCTGACGATGTGGGGCGCCAGCAGCACGCCCGCGATGGCGCCCAGCAGCACGCCGATGAACGAGAACAGCGAACCCAGCGCGCCCGATCGCCACCCCGAGACCGCCGCGATGAAGGCGACCGACAGGACCGCGATGTCCAGCCACTGCGACGGGGTCATCGAGTTCATCGCGAGTCCCCCGGCGGGTCGAGAAGCGCCATGGCCGTGTCCAACTCGCGCATGTCGGAGGTGTCCCACGGCTGCGCCCACCCGGCGACGTCGAGGAGCGCGGAGATCACCTGCCCGGTGAACCCCCACACCAGCATCTCGTTCAGCAGGAACGCGGGACCGGCCCAGCGGCGGCCCAGGTCGCCGCGGTACACCATCAGCCGGTTGGCCGGATTGACGAACGCCCGCACCGGAACCCGTGCGACGAGCGCCGTCTCGGCGGTGTTGACGACGGCCACCGGGCCGGGATCCGGCGAATACGCCAGCACCGGGACGACGTGAAACTGCGACGGCGCGATGAACATCGGGTCCAGCACCGCCAGCGGATGCAGCCGGCCGACGTCGATCCCGGTCTCCTCCCGGGCCTCGCGCAGCGCCGTCGCCACCGGGCCGTCGTCGGTGGGGTCGGCGGCGCCGCCGGGAAACGCCGCCTGCCCGGCGTGGTGGCGCAACGTGGCCGCCCGCACCGTGACCAGCAGGTCGGCGTCGTCGGGAAGCCCGCCGTCGGCCGGGCCGGACTCCCGGCCCGAGAACAGCACCAACACGGCCGCCTGGCGGGTGCCGCGGACCGCGGAGAGCGCCGCCGTGGCCGTCGAGGTGATCATGGCCAGGACGTCCGCGGGCAGCCGCCGGCGGTACGCGTCGGGGATGGCGGCGACGTTGTCGACGAGCGGGCGCAGCCACGCGGGGCTGGCGTCAGGCGTCAGCGGAACGGTCCCGCTCGCGGGGTCACCGTTCCGCAGGGACGAACCCCCAGCACTCACCGGCCGCTCCAGTCGGTTCAACTTCTCCGCTTATCCCCTGTCGTTTCCGACCGCGGCCGCGATCTCGTCGGCGCTGTCGAAAGCCCGCGGCAGCGTCTGCGCAACGCTACCGTCCGACCGCAGAACCACCGTCGCGGGCATCACGTTGACCACCCGCAGCGCGGCCGCGATGCGGCGCCGGCCGTCCTGCACAGTGGGCAGCCGGACGCCGAGCTCGGCCAGCCGCAGCAGCGCGGCCGTCTCGTTCTCGTCCTGGTGCACAGTCACCACCAGCACGTCCGGGCCCGCCCGCCGTTGATACTCGGCCATCGCGGGCAATTCGGCGGCGCACGGCGCGCACCAGTAGGCCCAGAAGTTGAGCAGCACCGTGCGCCCCGCCAGCGCCCGGGCGACGTCTAAGTCCGCGCCGTCGGCGGCGCACTCGGCCGTCACGCCGCGCAGCGCGCCCGGCCCGGGGCCCTGGCCGAGCGGGCAGGGCGGCAGCTGGGCCCGCGCTCGCGGGCCGGCGAGGGCGGCGGGCGTGTCGGCGTCGCGGTGCTCCCGGTCCGACACCGCCGGGCCGCCGCTGCCGGCCGTGCCGGGTGCGTCGTCGCGCAGTTGCGCCGCCAGCGCCGCGATCAGCGCCACCACCACGGCGACGACCGCGATGTGCCAGCGCGCCCGGCGCGTCAGCGTCGGCATTGCGATCCCCGTGCGCTCTCGTGCTCGCCGGACCGGCTCAGAGCCCGGCCAGGGCGAGCAGATGCTCGGTCTCCGGCCCCCGGACCAGCGGCGCGGCCAGCAGCGGATCGGTGGGGCCGAGGCCGAAGGACGGGCAGTCCTTCTTGATCAGGCAGACTCCGCACGCGGGCTTGCGCGAGTGGCACACGCGGCGGCCGTGGAAGATCACGCGGTGGCTCAGCAGCGTCCACTCGCTGCGCTCGATGAGCTCGCCCACCGCGTGCTCGATCTTCACCGGGTCCGTCTCGGCGGTCCAGTGCCACCGCGACACCAGCCGGGAGAAGTGGGTGTCGACGGTGATGCCGGGAATGTCAAAAGCATTGCCCAGCACCACGTTGGCCGTTTTGCGGCCCACACCGGGCAGCGTCACCAGCTCCTCGATGGTGGCCGGCACCTCGCCGCCGAACCTCTCGACGAGCGCCTGGCCGAGCCCGATCAACGACGTCGTCTTGGCGCGGAAGAACCCGGTGGGCCGAATCAGTTCCTCGAGTTCGGCGCGGTCGGCCTGCGCGTAATCAAGCGCCGTCCGGTACCGCTTGAACAATGCGGGCGTCGTCAAATTCACCCGCTTGTCGGTGCTCTGCGCGGAAAGAATTGTGGCGACGGTGAGCTCCAGCGGAGTGGTGAAATCGAGTTCGCAGTGCGCGTCCGGAAATGCCTGCGCCAATGCGCGATTCATGCGGCGCGCCCGGCGCACCAAGCCCACCCGCGTTTCCTCGGACTGGCGGCGCGCGACGGTCCCGTCGGGCGTGGCCGGCTTCGACTTCGAGCGCCCGGAGGATTTTGCCGCTGTCACTCTCGACAGAGTACTGATTTCGTGATCTCGCCGAGACCCGGTGTTGATTCAAGACCCTGTTTACTCTCCTTGTGTCGTGGTTGCTGGTGGCGTGCGTCCCTTGGCTGCTGATGCTCGCCGCGCTCTGGCTGGGCCGGCTGGAGAGGGAGCTCGCGCGGCAGCCGGTCGCGACGCCGCCGGCCAGGGAGCTGACCGGGGGGCCTGACGCCGCCAACATGCGCGCACTGGCCTCCCCGGGCGCCCCGGACCCACTGGTGCGCCTGCACCGGCACCCCGCGGAGCGTCGTCCCGAGCCGGTCCCGACGGGCCGCCAGACCGCGCCTCGGCACGCCGTGCCCGCGTTTGCTGTGGGATTGGCCGACCGCGACGAGTGGACTTTGCCGACGCGAATTCACGGACACTCGCACGGCAATCCGCAATTTAGGGCAACTCGACACGTCAATCGTGTGTAGCGTTGGCTCGTCGGGCACGACGGGCATTCCTCTAGACTCGTCAGGCGAGCAAGGGGTTAACCTGCCCCTATCACACTGATTTTTCGACATAGCTGAAGAGGCAACGTGGACGAGATCCTGGCAAGGGCAGGAATCTTCCAAGGGGTTGAGCCGGGCGCGGTCGCCGCACTGACCAAGCAGCTGCAACCCGTCGATTTCCCCCGCGGGCACACCGTGTTCGCCGAAGGGGAACCGGGCGATCGGCTGTACATCATCGTCTCGGGGAAGGTCAAGATCGGTCGCCGCTCACCCGACGGGCGGGAGAACCTGCTGACCATCATGGGCCCGTCGGACATGTTCGGCGAGCTGTCGATCTTCGACCCGGGCCCGCGGACCTCCAGCGCCACCACCATCACCGAGGTGCGGGCGGTGTCGATGGACCGCGACGCGCTGCGGGCGTGGATCGCCGACCGCCCCGAGATCGCCGAGCAGTTGCTGCGGGTGTTGGCCCGCCGCCTGCGCCGGACCAACAACAACCTCGCCGACCTCATCTTCACCGACGTGCCGGGGCGCGTGGCCAAGCAGCTGCTGCAGCTGGCCCAGCGGTTCGGGACCCAGGAGGGCGGGGCGATGCGGGTGACGCACGACCTGACCCAGGAGGAGATCGCCCAGCTCGTGGGTGCGTCCCGGGAGACGGTGAACAAGGCCCTGGCCGACTTCGCCCACCGCGGGTGGATCCGCCTGGAGGGCAAGAGCGTGCTGATTTCGGACTCCGAGCGCCTGGCCCGCCGAGCCAGGTGAGCGCTGGGCGCTGAGAGGCCCGCTCCGCGAGGCCGTTGGCGCGAGCGTAAGCACGCTGCGGCAGTTGGCCCCGTATCCCGCGGCGCGCTTACGCTCGCGGGCACGCCGGGGGCTTGGACCGCGCTAGCGGCGCAGGTAGTCCAGCTGCGCCTGCACGGACCATTCGGCCGCGTCCCACAGCTTCTCGTCGACGTCGGCATAGACGTGCTCGACGACCTGGCGGACCGTGGCGTCGTCGCCGATGTCCCGCAACGCCGAGCGCACCTGCTCCAGGCGCTCCTGCCGGTGCGCCAGGTAGCCCGCCGCGACGGCGGCCAGGTCCGGCAGGTCGGGGCCGTGGCCGGGCAGCACCGTGCGCGCGCCCAGGCCGCGCAGCCGCCGCAGCGAGTCGAGGTAGTCGGCCAGGCCGCCGTCCTCCTTGTCGATCACGGTGGTGCCGCGGCCGAGGATCGTGTCGGCGGTCAGCACCGCGTCGTCGAGCAGGAACGACAGCGAGTCGGCGGTGTGGCCGGGCGTCGACATGACCTTGATCCGCAACCCGGCGGCGTCGATCACCTCGCCGTCGACCAGCTCACCGCCGAGCCCCCGCAGGAACCCGCTGCCCGCGGACCGCACCGTCGCCCCGGTCGCGTCGACCAGCTTGTCGATGCCGTCGGTGTGATCGCCGTGCCGGTGGCTGATCAGCACCAGCGCGATGCGGCCCAGCGCGGCGACCCGCGCGATGTGCTCGTCGTCGTCGGGGCCCGGGTCGACGACGACGAGCTCGGCGCTGCCCGGCCCGCGCAGCACCCAGGTGTTGGTGCCCTCGAGCGTCATCAGGCCGGGGTTGTCGGCCAGCAGGACCGACGCAGTCTCGGTGACCGCCCGCAACCTTCCGTATGCGGGGTGGGTCGGCGACTCGACTGCCTCGGTCACGGCCGTCAGCCGACCTCCACGATCAGTTCGACTTCGACCGGGGCGTCCAGCGGCAGCTCGGACACGCCGACCGCCGACCGCGCATGCGCGCCCCGCTCGCCGAACACCTCACCGAGCAGCTCGGAGGCCCCGTTGACGACGCCCGGCTGGCCGTTGAAGCCGGGGGCGGAGGCGACGAACCCGACCACCTTGACCACCCGGGTCACCGCGTCGATGCCCACCAGCGAGTGCACGGCCGCCAAAGCGTTGAGCGCGCAGATCCGCGCCAGCGCCCGGGCCTGCTCCGGGTTCACCTCGGCCCCGACCTTGCCGGTCGCCGCCAGCACGCCGGCTTGCATCGGCAGCTGCCCCGCGGTGTAGACGAGGTTGCCGGTCCGCACGGCCGGCACGTAGGAGGCGAGCGGTGCCACCACGTCGGGCAGCGTGATCCCGAGCTCCTCGAGCCGGGCGGAGACGCTCATCTACTTGGGGCGCTTGAGGTAGGCGACGTGCTGCTCGCCGGTCGGACCGGGCAGCACCGCCACCAGCTCCCACCCGTCGGCGCCCCACTGGTCGAGAATCTGCTTGGTCGCGTGCGTCAGCAACGGAACCGTGGCGTACTCCCATGCGATCGGTTGGCTCATGTCGCGAGCTTATCGGTCGCCTGCCATCGGCTCTGGTCAGGCCAAGCGGCCTGGCATGGTGGAGCTAGCATGCGATAGTGGCAACCTCATCGAGCGGCGGTAGCTCCGTCGGCTGGCCGGCGCGCTTGGCGAAAGCCCGCCTGCACTTCGTGACCGGCAAGGGCGGCACGGGCAAGTCGACGATCGCGGCCGCGCTGGCACTGACCCTCGCGGCCGGGGGCCGCAAAGTCCTTCTCGTGGAAGTCGAAGGGCGCCAAGGCATTGCGCAGTTGTTCGACGTTCCGCCGCTGCCGTACGAGGAGGTGAAGATCGCGACCGCCGAACGCGGCGGGCAGGTCAACGCCCTGGCGATCGACATCGAGGCCGCCTTCCTGGAGTACCTCGACATGTTCTACAACCTCGGCATCGCGGGCCGGGCGATGCGCCGCATCGGCGCCATCGAGTTCGCCACGACCATCGCGCCGGGCCTGCGCGACGTGCTGCTCACCGGCAAGATCAAGGAGTCGGTGGTGCGGGTGAACAAGGGGGCCAAGACCCCGGTCTACGACGCGGTGGTGGTCGACGCCCCGCCCACGGGGCGGATCGCCCGCTTCCTCGACGTCACCAAGGCCGTCTCGGACCTGGCCAAGGGCGGGCCCGTGCACTCGCAGGCCGAGGGCGTGGTCAGGTTGCTGCACTCCGAGCAGACGGCCATCCACCTGGTCACGCTGCTCGAGGCGTTGCCGGTGCAGGAGACGCTGGAGGCCATCGAGGAGTTGGCCGAGATGCAGCTGCCGATCGGCAGCGTGATCGTCAACCGCAATATCGCCTCCTACCTGCAACCCGCGGACCTCGCCAAGGCCGCCGAGGGGCACGTGGACGCGGACTCGCTGCGCACCGAGTTGCAGAAGGTTGGAATCACGTTGGGCGACAACGACTTCGCGGGTCTGCTGACCGAAACCATCGAACACGCAACGGTGATCGCGGCGCGCGCCGCGACGGCGCAGCAGCTCGACGCGTTGCAGGTGCCCCGCCTGGAGCTGCCGGCGATCTCCGACGGCGTCGACCTCGGCAGTCTCTACGAATTGTCCGAATCGCTGGCGCAGCAGGGAGTTCGATGAGCACGACGGCGCGCCGACTCGAGATGGGCGCCATCCTGGCCGACACGGCCAACCGGGTGGTGGTGTGCTGCGGCGCCGGCGGGGTGGGCAAGACCACCACCGCCGCGGCGATGGCCTTGCGGGCGGCCGAACTCGGCCGCAACGTCTGCGTGTTGACCATCGACCCGGCCAAGCGGCTGGCGCAAGCGCTGGGGGTCAACGACCTCGGCAACACGCCGCAGCGGGTGCCGCTGGCGCCCGAGGTGCCCGGCGAGCTGCACGCGATGATGCTCGACATGCGGCGCACGTTCGACGAGATGGTGGTCCAGTATTCGGGAACCGGTCGCGCACAAGCGATTCTGGACAACCAGTTCTATCAGACCGTCGCGAGTTCCCTGGCGGGCACGCAGGAGTACATGGCGATGGAGAAGCTCGGCCAGCTGCTGGCCGAGGATCGCTGGGACCTGGTGGTGGTCGACACGCCGCCGTCGCGCAACGCCCTGGATTTCCTGGACGCACCCAAACGACTGGGCAGCTTCATGGACAGCCGGTTGTGGCGCCTGCTGCTCGCGCCCGGCCGCGGTATCGGCCGATTGGTCACCGGCGCAATGGGATTGGCGATGAAGGCGATGTCGACGATTCTCGGTTCACAGATGTTGGGCGACGCGGCGGCCTTCGTGCAGTCGCTGGACGCCACCTTCGGCGGCTTCCGGGAGAAGGCCGACCGCACCTACGCGCTGCTCAAACGGCGGGGCACCCAGTTCGTCGTGGTGTCGGCGGCCGAGCCCGACG
>NZ_LZKC01000169.1:0-21288 GCF_001672685.1 Mycobacterium sp. E2462 | reverse complement strand
CCACTCCGACCTCAGCCTGATCAACGGGACGTTTCCGGCCCAGCGTCCGGTCGTGACGCAGGGCCACGAGGCGTCGGGCACGATCGCGCAACTCGGACCCGGGGTGACCGGTTGGACGGAGGGCGACCGCGTCGTCGTCGCGGCGGGCCGGCCGTGTCAGTCCTGCGCCAACTGCCGGCGCGGGGACGCGGTGAACTGCCTGCGCATCCAGTTGATGGCGTTCGCCTACGACGGGGCGTGGGCCGAATACACCGTGGCCCAGGCCGCCGGCCTCACCCGGGTCCCCGACAACGTCCCGTTGGAGCAGGCCGCGATCCTGGCCGACGCCGTGTCCACGCCGTACGGCGCCGTGGTCCGCACCGCGCGGGTGGCCGTCGGGGAATCGGTCGGCGTGTGGGGCGTCGGCGGGGTTGGCACGCACATTGTGCAGCTCGCGCGATTGGTCGGCGCCGTCCCGGTGATCGCCGTCGACATCAACCCCGCGGTGCTCGAGCGCGCCCTCGACATCGGCGCCGACCATGCGTTCGACGCGGCCGACGCGGGGCTGCACGACAAGATCGCCGAGGTCACCGGCGGCCGCAAGCTCGACGTCGCCTTCGACGCCGTCGGGCTCAAGAGCACGTTCGAACAGGCCCTGGGCTGCCTCACCTCCGGCGGCCGACTGGTGGGCGTCGGGATGAGCGCCGAGTCACCGACCGTCGGGCCCACCGCCATGTTCGGGCTCAGCCGCAAGCAGGTGCTCGGCCACCTCGGTTATCAGAACGTCGACATCGAGACCCTCGCCAAGCTGGTTTCCCTTGGCCGGCTTAACCTTTCCCGTTCGATCAGCGAGGTCGTCGCGCTGGAGGAGCTGCCGCTGGGGATCGAGAAGTTGGAGCGCCAGGACGGCAACCCGATCCGGATCCTGGTCAGGCCTTGAGAAACGCCCGCAGCCGGTCGAGGACCAGCTCGGGCCGCTGCTCGACGATCCAGTGGCCGACGCCCTCGACCAGCTCGACCTCGAAATCGCTGATGTGGTCGCCGTATCCGCTGATCAACTCCGGCCTCATCACCGGGTCTTCGGTGCCGCTGAGCCAGCGCACCGGGACGTCGACGCGGGCGTCGGCGTACTCCCCACGCATCCAGCGCAGCATCTCCGTGGTTTGGAACGTGCGATACCAGCGGGACCCCGCCTCGGCGTGCCCCGGCTGCTGCATGCACTCGGCGTAGAGACGGACGGCGTCGTCGGGCAAGGAGAAGCCGGCGCCCACCCACGAACCCAACATCTTCAAAAACCGCGAGTTGGGATGGCGGATCACCCGGGCGCCGATGCCGGGCAGCGATATCGGGATCTGGTACCAGAACCGCCAGATGTTGCGAACCGTGGCGAGGTCGCGCTTGACGAACGGCGCCGCGGTGTTGAGCCCGAAGAATCCGGAGACCTTCTCCGGGTGGCGCAGCATCATGATGAACGCCACCGGCCCGCCCCAGTCGTGGGCAACCAGCCGCACGGTCGAGACGCCCAGGCGGTCCAGGACGCCCGCGAGGTCGTCGGCCATCTCGTCCTTGCGGTAGCTGCTGCGCGGCGCCGAACTCCATCCCGCCCCACGCAGGTCCGGGCACAGCACCCGGTACCCCTCGGCCGCCAGCGGCGTGATCAGATTGCGCCACTCCCACCAGTTTTCGGGGAAGCCGTGCACCAGCATGACCGCGGGCCCGGCGGCGGGACCCGCGTCGGCGACGTGAATCGTGACCCCCTCGCCCAGTTCGACGTAGCGATGTTCGACCCCGTCCAGGGCGGGCATGGTGACCATGTGTTCAGAAGGTAGCGCCTCGGGCGCCGTTGAGGAAGCGGTCGGTGTAGGCGGCAAACCGCGCGCGCAGATCGGCCTCGTCGAGGCCGAACATCTCGCAGGACGTCGCGACGTTGCCCAACCGGCCGCGGCGGTGCCCCGCGAGGTAGTCGGTGACGGCCCCGCGCGCCTGGTCGGCGAACGGCTCGCCGGACAGCTCGTAAACCCGTTGGGCGACCGCCATTTCGTCGGCCATGAAGTCGTCGAAACGCACGTCGGTCGAGCGGTCGGCACCGAGCACGTCGCGGTCGCGCAGCAGTGCCGCGAGCATCTGGCCGAGCCGGTCGACCCAGGAGGCGGCGATGTCGTGCACCGGCACGGCCGAGCGGTGCATGCGCGCGGAGTAGGTGATCATGGCGATCATCGACAGCGCGACGGGCACGGGATCGCGGTGGGTGAACACGACGACGCTGCCGGGAAACACCCGGTTGAGCACCGGCACCTGCTCCAGGTGCTGCGGGGACTTCAGCAGCCAGCGCCGCCCTCCCCGCAGGAACTGCATGGCCTTGAGCTGGCGGGCCAGGTATCGGTAATGCGGTGTCTGGTCGTGGCTTTGGTAGTAGTCCCGCCAGGCCGGCACGTCGGCCAGGGTTTCGAACAGCATCGTGGAGAAATCGTTGGCCAACAGCTGGATCTCTTCGTGGACGTGGTCGGTCGTCATCTCGTGCATCAGCGCGAAGTGGGGCATCACCACGTCGAGCACGCCGACCGCGACGTCCATGCGCGCGCGGCGCGGGTCGGGCACCACGCCCCGCTCGGCCGGCATGGGAAACGGCTCGACGCTTTCCCAGTACGGCATGGTGCGGAAGGTGGGCGCCGCCGCCAGCATGTTGTGCAGATGGGTGGTGCCCGTGCGCGGCAACCCGGCGATCACCACCGGCGGCTCAAGTTCGATTTCGTCGATCTCGGGGTGGCGGGTCAGCAGATCCGTCAGCAGCAGCCGGTTCTTCAGCAATTGCAGCAGTTGGGCGAAGAAGTTGACCGTACCGGCGGGGTGGCGTCCCGGGATGTCCCGCAGCGCCGCGAGATAGACGTCCAGGCGCTCGCGGTAATCCTGCGGCCCGAAGTCCTGGAGGCCGGTATCGGCGCTCGCCCGCGCGTGCAACGCGTCGGCATCGAGGGCGCAGTCGGGTTCCAGCGCGGCCATCATGTCGAGGATCTGCTGGGCCTGCGCGCTGTAACGGGGCGCGGCGAGGTCGTCCAGATGCACGGGCGGGTCGACGGCGATGTCGGTCACGCCGACTTATGTTACTCTAGGTTTCGTAATGGTTGCAGATTTTGGCCGGCCTCGCGATCCGCGCATCGACGCCGCGGTGCTGCGGGCCACGGTGGAGCTGCTCGCCGAGACCGGATACCAGGGCCTGCTGGTCTCCGCCATCGCCCAGCGCGCGGGCACCAGCAAGCCGGCCATCTACCGGCGCTGGCCGAGCAAAGCGCACCTGGTGCACGAGGCGGTGTTCCCGATCGACGCCGCCACCTCGGTGCCCGACACCGGGTCGCTGCCCGACGACCTGCGCGAAATGGTCTGTCGCACAGTCACTTTCTTAGCCACCCCGGCGGCCAGGGCGGCGCTGCCCGGCCTGGTCGGAGAGATGGCGGCCGACCCCACGCTGCACGCGGCCCTGTTGGACCGGTTCGCCGGCATCATCACCGGCGGCCTCGCCGCGCGCCTCCGCCGCGCCGCGGCCGACGGCGTCATCCGGGCGGACGTCACCGCCACCGAACTGGCCGAGACCATCGCCGGAGTCGCGCTGGTCGCCGTGCTCACCCGAGGCGACGTGCTCGACGACTCCTGGGTCGAGCGCACCACAACCCTGCTCCTGAAGGGAATCAGCGCATGACACACCAGTCGACGGCCGCGTGGCGCGACCTGCTGAGCACGCTGGGCGACCTGGACGGGTCGTTTCTCTCCGGTGACCGGGCCGTCACCGACGACCGACACGTCGCCGACGGCTACCGCATGCTCGCCACCTCGCTGGGCGTCGCGCTGGACACGTACCTGTTCACCGAGCCCGGGCGCCCGCAGTTCGTCGCCGTCAACACGCCGTTTCGCCGGGACCGCCGCTGGGGTGGGGACAACACCGACGCCTATTATCACCTGTGCCCCGTCGATCCGCGGCGGCGCTACCGCGTCAGCGGCAATGCCGGTGACAGCGTGTATTTTTCGGTGACCGCCTACAACGAGCCCACCCCCGGGGCGTGGTCGGACCGGGTGGTCGCCATCGTCCGCGACACCGATCTCGACGTCGACGCCGACGGCAACTTCACGTTCGACTTCCCCGCGACGCCCGACGCGGCCGTCCTGATGACCCGCGATTATCAGGCCGACCCGCTGACCGGCCGGCCCGTCACGTGGCGCATCCACGCGCTCGACGAGCCGGACCCCATCCGCCACGGTGACGCCGAGACCGCCGCGCGGCTGCGGGCCGCCGCGACCTGGATGCGCACTCTGTTCGCCATCGTGCCGCTGGCCGTCGGTAGCCGCGCCACCGAGGAGCACGCGCTCGGCCACGAAACCGCCCACACCGCAAACCAATTCGCCGAGCCCTATCAAGTCCCGGACGCAAATTTCGGCTGGTCGGCCCGCGACGCCTGCTATTCCTACGGCAGCTTCGTGCTCGACGACGACGAGGCGCTGGTGATCACGCACCGGCCACCGGCGTGCCGGTTCTGGAACCTCGTGGTGTGGAACCAATTCATGGCCACCTACGGTGCGGCCGACGCGCGCTGCTCCATCAACGGCCACAGCGCCGTGCCCAACGGTGACGGCTCGGTGACGGTGGTGTTGTCCCGCGAGCCCACCGCGCACCCCAATTCGCTGACGACGCTGGGCTATCCGCGCGGCAACCTGGCCTTCCGCTGGTTCCTCGCCGACGAGGTGCCGGCGCGGCCCGACGTCCGCCTGGTCAAGGCCGTCGACGCGCCGACGGCTTAGACCGCGCGTACCAGGTCGATGGCCCGGCCCAGCGTGGTCAATCTGGCGTCCAACGTGTCCCCCGCCGGGTACAGCCGCACGGTGTTCACCCCGGCGTCGCGCCACACCGCCAACCGGGCCCGCACCATCTCCTGGGTGCCGATCAGCGTCGTAGCCAGCACCATCTCGTCGGTTACCACGTCGGCCGCCCCCTCGCGGTCGCCGCGCTGCCAGCGCCGGCGCACCTCGGCGGCGGCCTCGGCCCAGCCCTGCCTGCTGTAGGCCCGGTTGTAGTAGTTCGTGCTCGACGAGCCCATCCCGCCGAGGCTGAACGCCAGCTCCTTCTTGCGGCCGGCGACCATGCGGCGCAGCTCGTCGTCATCGGCGGCGAAGGCTACTTCGGCGCCCTGGCAGATGTCGATGTCGGCGCGGTTGCGACCGGCGGCGTTCAGGCCCGCGTCGAGATGCGCGAAGTAGGCGGCGCCGGCTCCCTCGGGGACGAAGCTGGTGCCCAGCCAGCCGTCGGCGACCCGCCCGGTCAGCCGCAGCATCGCCGGTGACAGGGCCGCGAGGTAGATCGGGATGTGATGCTCCACCCGGGTGGACAGACGCATCGGCACCGCCTCGCCGCCCGGCCGGGGGATGCGAAATTGCTCGCCCTCGTACGCGATCTTGCCGCCCGCGAACGCGTCCCGCACGATGTCGACGGTTTCGGCGATGCGGGCCAGCGGGTGATCGAACGAGGCGCCGTGCAGTCCCTCGATCACCTGCGGGCCGGAGGCCCCCAGCCCGAGCATGAACCTGCCGCGCGACAGATTGGACAAGGTGATCGCGGTTTGCGCCACCAGCACCGGGGACCGCGTCCCGGCCTGCAGCACCCCCGAACCCAGCAGCATCCGGTCGGTGCGCGCGGCGACGTAACCCAGCGCGGACACGGCGTCGGCGCCCCACGCCTCGGCGACCCAGCACACGTCGAGGCCGAGCCGCTCCGCCTCGACGGCGAACGTCGCCACGTCGGCGACCTCGGCTGCGCCGCCGGAGAATTCGACCGTGGTGGCCGTGCGCATCAGCGCACTCCGTGCTCGGCCAGCCGTTTGATTGCCGCCAGGGTCTTGTCGATCGCGGCCTCGAATTCGCGCATCCGCACAAAGACGATCTTCTGTTCCTTGTCGGGCATCGAATCGATCGCCACCGACAAGCCCGACCGCCCGGGCCCCATCTGCATCCAGTAGTTCAGGGCGGTGCCCCCGTCACGCGGCGTCAGCCTGAACCGCCAGGTCGCCGACGGGCGCTCCGGATCGCCCACCACCCAGCCGAATTCGCGCTGCCGCTCGCAGGCGAAGATCTGCGAGGTGGTGCTCCACACCCCGAACGCGTCGTGTTGGTTGTGCCCCACGAACCGCGCGCCCACCCGCGGCCCGTCGGCGCCCTCGGCCCACTGCACCGACTGCAACTCGTTGCTCAGGCTCGGCATCAGGTTGATGTCGGCGACCAAACTCCACACCCGGGCCGGGTCCGCGTCGATCCACGTCGAGGCTTCCACCGTCGGGGTATCCGCGTAACGGGCGCCGGTCCACTCCACGCCCGCCATTGTGCCCCGCCCGGGACCGCGTCGATCCGCGGCCCACGGGCGGGGCGACACCGGGGTCAGGCGGCGACGAGATCCCGCTCGGCGGGCTTGTCCGGCGCCACCACCCGCAACACCTGGTCCGGCACGGTGAGGCGGACGATCTTGCGCACGACGGTGCCGAACTGCCGCAGCAACGGCCCCTTGTTGTAGGGAATCCCGTAGCGCTCGCAGATCTCCTGCACCTGGGGCGCGATCTGGGCGTACCGGCGGGCCGGCATGTCCGGGAACAGGTGGTGTTCGATCTGGTGGGACAGGTTGCCGGAGAGCAGGTGGAACAGCTTGCCGCCGGTGAGGTTGGCCGAGCCGAGCACCTGGCGGAAATACCACATGCCCCGCGACTCGTCCTTGGTCTCCTCGACGGTGAATTCCTGTGTGCCGTCCGGGAAGTGGCCGCAGAAGATGATCATGTACGACCACACGTTGCGCATCAGGTTGGCGGTCAGGTTGCCGGTGAAGACGAACGGGGCGAACGGCCCCGCCAGCAGCGGGAAAGCCACGTAGTCCTTGAGCGTCTGCCGACGAGTCTTCTTCCAGATCTCGCGCAGCACCTCACGCTTGTCCTCCAGCCGGATCTCGCCGGCGCGGATCCGCTCGGTTTCGAGCTCGTGCAGCGCGACGCCGTACTGGAACAGCACCATCAGGAGGAACGCGTAGAGGGGGTTGCCGAGAAAATACGGCTCCCAGGGCTGGTCCTCGCTCATCCGCAAGATGCCGTAGCCGATGTCGCGGTCCATCCCGACGATGTTGGTGTGGGTGTGGTGCATGTAGTTGTGCGAGTGTCGCCACTGGTCGGCCGGGCAGGCGGTGTCCCATTCGAAGGTGCGGCCCGAGATCGCGGGGTCGCGCATCCAGTCGTACTGGCCGTGCATGATGTTGTGGCCGATCTCCATGTTGTCGAGGATCTTGGCCACGCCCAGCATCGCGGTGCCCGCCAGCCAGGCGGGCGGCAGGAAGAGCAGCATCCGGCCGCCCACTTCCAGCCCCCGCTGGATCTTGATGACCCGACGGATGTAGTCGGCATCCTCTTCGCCGAGCTCGGCCATGATGCGTTCCCTGATGGCGTCGAGTTCGCGGCCGAAGGCGTCGGCCTGCTCGGGGGTAAGGGCGATCTTGTTCTGCGACATGATGGTTCCCTTTCTAAGCGTTGGTTACAGCGATAGGTCGACGTCGCCGACCGGGACGGATACGCAGATCTGCACGTCCTCGTCGGGGGCGGTGGAGACGGCGCCGCTGACCAGGTTGCGCACCGTGCCCGCGGTCTTGCGGCGCGTGCAGGTGTGGCAGATGCCCATCCGGCAGCCGTTCTCGGGTGTCAGGCCCGCGGCCTCGGCCTGTTCCAGCAGGGGGCGGCCGTCGTCGATCACGTCGATCCCGCTGTCGGAGAAGGTGACTCGCCCGCCCGTCGGGTTGGCCGGCGGCTCGAAGGTCGGCGGCACGAAGCTTTCGGTGTAGACGTTGTCGCATACCGCCCGGACGGCGTCGACCAGAGGCGCTGGGCCGCAGACGAACACCGCATCGGGCGACGGCAGCGCGGCGGCCAGGTGTGCCGGGCCGAAGCGCCCGGTCAGGTCGCCGTCGGCCGAGCGCGTGTAGCCGTGCAGGACCCGCACGCCGGCGAGCGTGGCCAGCTCGTCGCGGTAGCAGGCCTCCTCGGGCGTCCGCGCGTAGTGCACGAACGCCAGCTCGCCGCGATACCCCTCGGCGAGCAGGGTGCGCAGCATCGCCAGCACGGGCGTGATGCCGCTGCCACCCGAGACGAACAGGATGCGGCGCGGGCGCTGCGCGGGCAGCACGAAGTCCCCGCCGACACCGGTGAGCCCGACCACCATGCCGCGGTGGGCGTGCTCATACAGGTAGTTCGACACCAGACCGCCGTCGTGGCGGCCGATGGTGAGTTCGAGATCGGCGGCGCCTTGGGCGTTGGCCGGCGAGTAGCAGCGGGAGTGCCGGCGGCCGTCGATGTCGACGGTGAGGTTGACGTACTGGCCGGCCTGCACCGGTCCGCGCGACCGGAAGGCGGCGTTCGGCGCCAGGGTGAGCGTGACGCTGCGCGGTGTGGCGCGGCGCACGGCCACCACCTTGGCGCGCGGCTCGCCGAGCGTCCACGTCGGGGCGACGAGCTCGGTGTAGCGGTCGACACCGTGCGGTCCGGTGAGCAGGTCGAGGAGGTCTGAACCCAACACCCGCTGCCCAATGGTCCGGGCGAGGGAGCGCCGCGGAGTGTGCATGGTTTGAGTAAACATATGTACACCGTGCGCGGTGATCGCCCAGGCAGTCAAGGGTTTACTGGCTCGTTGTGGTAGGCTTCACATAGTGAACAGCCGTACTCCTAGCTCACGGGCGCGGAGCTCGGGCCGGGAGCGTGTTCGCGAAAGCCAGTCGCGCGAGGAGCGCAAGGAGGCGACGCGCCGGGCCATCATCGCCGCAGCCCTCAAGTTGCTGCAGGACCGCAGCTTTTCCAGCCTGAGCCTGCGTGAGGTCACCCGCGAGGTCGGCATCGTGCCGGCGGCCTTCTACCGCCACTTCGAGTCGATGGAGGCGCTGGGGCTGGTCCTGATCGACGAGTCGTTCCGCAGCCTGCGCGACACCTTGCGGGATGCGCGGGCGGGCAGGCTGGATCCCAACCGGGTGATCGAGTCGTCGGTCGAGATCCTGGTGGCCAGCGTCGCCCAGCGGCGCGAGCACTGGCGGCTGATCGGTCGCGAGCGCAACAGCGGGCTGTCGGTGTTGCGCTACGCCATCCGCACCGAGATTCGACTGATCACGTCCGAGTTGGCCACCGACCTCGCGCGCTTCCCCGGCCTGCACGAGTGGACCACCGAGGACCTCAACGTGCTGGCGAGCCTGTTCGTCAACGCGATGATCCTGATCGCAGAGGCCATCGAGGACGCGCAGAGCGGCGAGGCGCTCGAGGACATCCGCCGCACGGCCGTCAAGCAGCTGCGGATGATCGCCATCGGGATAGCGGGTTGGCGCTCAACCCCCTGACGCCGCGCCGCGCCCGGGCAGTAAACAGCCGAGCACTGAACTACTCGTCGACGACCTCGTAGAGCGAGTCGCCGTCCTCGGGCGCGCCGTCGATCTGGCCGCGGTGCGCGCGCCCCGGGGGGCCGTCATCGAGCGAATCGTTCGACGCGTCGTCGAGCGCCTCGACCGGCACCTCGGACACGTCCGGCTCCTCCTCCGCGAGCCGGGCGTCCAAGGACTCCCCCTCGCGCTCTTCGCGCGCCGTCACGCCGAACCGATTCGCCTCGCTCCAGCGCTCCGGGGGGTCGACCACGATGTCGCCGTCGTCGTTGTGCAGCTCGTCGGAGTCGGTGCCTTCGCTGGCGTTCAGGGTGTCGCCCGGACCGCCCTCCTCGGGGAAGTCGGCGGGGTCCACCAGATCGTCGGCCTGGGGGTTATCGCTCATGGCCCACGGTTGCCCGCCCGATCAGGGCGTTAAACGCTAGCGCGGTTCTCGCCACATGGCCCACAGCTTCGGGCCGTCGTCTGGTAGCGGGATCTCGCGGGTCACCGCGAACCCGAAACGCTGGTAGTACGGGACGTTTTCGGCCTTGCTCGACTCGAGGTAGGCCGGGCTGTATTCGGCGTCGCAGCGATCCAGCCGCGACCGCATCAGCGCCTGGCCGAAACCCTGGCCGCGCACCGTCGGGTCGCTGCCGATGACGGCCAGGTACCAGTGCGGTTCCTCGGGATGTAGGCGTTTCATCAGGTCCTGCACCGCGCGCCCGCGCATCGACTGCGCGCCGAAGACCCGCAGGAAGGTCGGCGTCATCAGCAGTTGCGCCAGGGTGGACTCCTGCCACTGGTTCGGCGGATCCCACAGCGACGCCGCGCCGATGGCGGGCCCCGCGCAGGCCACCTCGACGCCGCCGCGCGCCAGGTGGTGGTGCCGGGTCATCGTCGCGAACAACCGGCGCAGGTTCGCCGTGCGGGTCCGCGCGTCCGGGAGCAACCACATCATGACGGGGTCGTCGTAAAAGGCCCTGGCCAACGTGCTCGACAACGCACGCACTTCGCCCTTGCGCGCCGGGCGCGCCTGTGCAGCCATCTGCAGGAGCCTAGTGGCCGCTGCCGCCGGGTGTCGTCGGCGGGGCCGCGGGTATTACTGCCGGATGACCGGCATCTCGCGGCGCACGTTCGGGCGAGTGACCGCGGGCGTGGGGGCCCTCGGCGCCGCCGGGCTCTCGGCCGGCTGCCATTCGGGGGGCGGCCACGGTGGCGCCCCAGCCAGTCCCCCAGCGCCCCCAGCGCACCCGGGCGTCGGCCTGACGCTCTCCCACGAACAGTTCCGCACTGATCAACTCCTGGCCCAGGTAAAAGCCGCCGAACTAGCCGGATTCCAGTACGCCTGGGCCAGCGACCACATCCAGCCGTGGCAGGACAACGAGGGCCACGCGATGTTCCCGTGGCTGACGCTGGCCCTCGTCGGCAACGGCACCAGCCGGCTCTCCTTCGGGACGGGCGTGACGTGTCCGATCTACCGTTATCACCCCGCCACGGTGGCACAGGCTTTCGCGTCCCTGGCACTGTTGAGCCCGGGCCGGGTCTTCCTCGGGCTCGGCACCGGGGAACGACTCAACGAGCAGGCCACCACCAACACGTTCGGCAATTACCGGGAACGGCACGACCGGCTGGTCGAGGCCATCGCCCTGATCCGCCAGCTGTGGAGCGGTCAACGGATCTCGTTCTCCGGGCGCTACTTTCAGACCAATGCGCTCAAGCTTTACGACGTGCCGCCGACACCCCCACCGATCTTCGTCGCCGCGGGTGGTCCCAAGAGCGCGCGGCTGGCCGGGCAGTACGGCGACGGGTGGATCAGCCAGGCGCGCGATATCGCCGATCCAAAGTTGTTGGCGGCGTTCGCCGCCGGTGCCCAGGCCGCCGGCCGCGACCCCGCCACGCTGGGCAAGCGCGCGGAGATGTTCGCGGTCGTCGGTGACCGCGACGAGGCGGGGCGCGCCGCGGCCCTGTGGCGGTTCACCGCCGGGGCGGTGGATCAGCCGAACCCGGTCGAGATCCAGCGCGCCGCCGAGGCCAACCCCGTCGACAAGGTCTTGAGCAACTGGACCGTCGGGACCGACCCCGCCGTCCATGTCGCCGCGGTGCAACGGGTGCTCGACGCGGGCGCGACACCGTTTCTGCACTTCCCGCAAGGCGATCCGTTGTCGGCCATCGAGTTCTACCGCACCAGCGTGCTGCCCAAGCTGCACTGAGCGGCGGTGGCATGGTTCCGGGCCCGTCCCGGGGCTTGCTTGTTTCGGAGCCGACCGCCCGGGTATCCCGCAGGCCACTTCGAGTTTCAGCCCAACTGGAAGGCACAACTATGGACGCATTGACATTCCTCCGCCACGACCATAAGAGCGTGCTCGGCATGTTCGAGGTGCTCGACGGGGCCCCGACGGGTTCCGGTGCTCAGGCGAGCGGCCTCGAGACCATGGTCAACAACCTGATCATCGCCGAGTCGCAACACGAGGCGATCGAGGAGCAGTTCTTCTGGCCGGCGGTACGCAAGGCGATCGGAGATGGTCTCGCGGACAAGGCCATCGAGCAGGAGCAGGCCGGCAAGAAGCTGCTGCAGCGCCTCGAGGACTCGCACCCGGGCGATGCCGACTACCACGAGGCGTTGCGGGAGTTCATCAAGCTCGGCCGCGAACACATCGCCTACGAGCAGGACGTGGTGTGGCCGCAGGTGGAGACGGCCATCGACCGCGAGGAGCTGGAGAAGATCGGCGCAAAGCTGGAGCAGGCCAAGAAGATCGCGCCGACCCGACCCCACCCGGACACCCCACCCAACCCCGCCGTGCTCAAGACGATGGGAATGGGCGCCGCGGTCGTCGACCATGTGCGTGACGCGCTGACCGGCCGCGCCGAGGACAACCCGCCCGACCCGCAGATCAAGTAGGAAAACCGCGGCAAACCGCGGCAAAGGCCGGGCACCGCAACGGCGCGGTGACCGGCCTTTTCGCCGCTCAAAGATGGATCAGCTTGTGGCGGTGTGCTGTTCGTGGGTGAACGGCTTCTCGGCCTCGACGGCCGGCGACCCGTTCGGGTTGAGCTCGGCACCCTTGTTCCGCCGCGTGGAGCCGCCCAGCCATTGCTGCTCGGGCTTTTCCACGTACTCCCACTCGATGCCCTCCGGCCACGGACCCTGGCCCTCGTTCCACGGGCCGCGGACCGACTCGCCGCCCCCGTTGGACATGTTGAACGCCACGTTCTGGAAGCGGGGGTCGCCGGGCAGCTGGCCCGGCGGGAAGTTGACCGGCAACTCGTTGAGCGCCGCGGTGAACTGCTGGTAGTGCGCGACCTCGCGCGTCATCAGGAACGTCAGGGTGTCCTGGCAACCCGGGTCGTCGGTGAACTGCTTGAGGTACTCGTAGACGACCTTCGCGCGGGACTCCGCGGCCACGTTGTTGCGCAGATCCACCGTCGGGTCGCCGTTGGCGTCGATGTAGGCGCCGGTCCAGTTGTTGCCCGCGGAATCCTTCACGTCCGGCCCGCCGCCGCTCAGCACGAGGAACAGCGGGTTGACGGCGACCTGATCGATGATCGAGTCGCGGCCGTTCGCGCTGGCAACTGCCGGCATCCAATCGCACCGCTGGTTCGCGATCTTGAGGTCGTCGTTGAGCCCGTCGAGCAACATGGTGATCATCGACCCGACCATCTCGAGGTGGCTCAGCTCCTCGGTGGCGATATCCATGAACAGGTCGTAGAGCTTCGGGTTTTTCTGGCGCAGTACGAAAGCCTGGGTGAAGTACTGCAACGCCGCGGTGAGTTCCCCATTGGCGCCGCCGAACTGTTCCATCAGCAGAGATGCGAATCGCGGGTCGGGCCGGTCGACCCGTACCTCGAATTGAAGGTCTTTGTTGTGCACGAACACGGGAGCCTCCCAGGGCTGTAGGAAAGGTGGTGCTCGACGGCGGGTACCCGCGGGCTAACCGGACAAACGGTGCCCGTCAGCAAATGCCCGAGCGGTGCGGCGACCGGCGCGAGCGAAGAGCCCAAGTTACGCATGGGGAGGACATCGTGCACAATCCGGTCTATGGAGCCGTCCGATCCGGGTTCGAGGCACGCGCTGGCCAGGCGCATGGCCGAGCTCTCGCGGGAGATCGCCGCGCCCCGCCGACTGGAGCAGATCCTCTCCGACGTCACCGCCACGGCGGTGGAGCTGATTCCGCGGGCCGCGGTGGCGGGCGTGCTGTTGGTGAAGCGGGGCGGGGAATTCGAATCGCTGGCCGACACCGACAGCCTGGTGGCGAAGCTGGACGCGTTGCAGCACGAATTCGGTGAGGGCCCCTGCGCGCAGGCGGCCCTGCACGAAACACTGGTCCGCACCGACGATCTGCGCGAAGAAACCCGCTGGCCCCGGTACGCGCCGGCCGCCGTGGAACATGGCGTGCTGAGCAGCCTGTCGTTGAAGCTGTACACGGCGGAACGGACCGCCGGCGCGCTGAACCTCTTCAGTTTCGAGGCCGGCGTGTGGGACGCCGACGCCGAGACCATCGGGACCGTGCTGGCCGCGCACGCGGCGGCCGCGATCCTGGCGGCGCGCCACGGTGAGCAGCTGCAGTCGGCGGTGACCACCCGCGACCGCATCGGTCAGGCCAAGGGCATCATCATGGAACGCTTCGCCGTCGACGAGGTCCGCGCATTCGAGCTGCTGCGCATGCTGTCGCAGGAGAACCAGACCAAACTGGTCGACATCGCCCAGCGCGTCATCGACACCCGCGGCGGCGCCGGGGAAGGGCCGGCGCTGTCGCTGTAAGCCTTACGATGGTGTGGCCTCATCAGCGAGTCCGGCGCGACGCTGCGCCGGGGAACGGTTGGCCACGGTGTGGGATTTCGAGACGGACCCCGAGTACCAGGCGAAGCTGGACTGGGTCGAACAGTTCATGACCGACGAGCTGGAACCGCTCGACCTCGTGGCCCTCGATCCCTACGACAAGCACAACGCCGAGGTGATGGCGGTGTTGCGGCCGTTGCAGCAGCAGGTCAAGGATCAGGGGCTGTGGGCCGCGCACCTGCGCCCGGAACTCGGCGGTCAGGGTTTCGGTCAGGTCAAGCTGGCGCTTCTCAACGAGATACTCGGCCGGTCCCGCTGGGCCCCGTCCGTGTTCGGTTGTCAGGCACCCGATTCGGGCAACGCCGAGATCCTCGCGCTGTTCGGCACCGACGAGCAGAAGGCGCGCTACCTGCAGCCGCTGCTGGACGGCGAGATCACGTCCTGCTATTCGATGACCGAACCCCTGGGCGGGTCCGACCCGGGGCAGTTCGTCACCGCGGCCACCCGCGACGGTGACGATTGGGTGATCAACGGCGAGAAGTGGTTCTCCACCAACGCCAAACACGCCTCGTTCTTCATCGTCATGGCCGTCACCAATCCCGAGGCGCGCACCTACGACAAGATGTCGCTGTTCATCGTGCCGGCCGAGACGCCGGGCATCGAGATCGTGCGCAACGTCGGGGTCGGGGCCGAATCCGCCAAGCGGGCCAGCCACGGTTACGTCCGTTACCGCGACGTGCGGGTGCCCGCGGATCACGTCCTGGGCGGCGAGGGAAAGGCCTTCATGATCGCGCAGACCCGGCTCGGCGGCGGCCGCATCCATCACGCGATGCGGACGATCGCGTTGGCGCGCAGCGCTTTCGACATGATGTGCGAGCGGGCGGTGTCCCGCAAGACGCGCCACGGACGCTTGGCCGATTTTCAGATGACCCAGGAGAAGGTCGCGGACAGCTGGATCCAGATCGAGCAGTTCCGGCTGCTGGTCCTGCGCACCGCCTGGCTGATCGACAAGCACCACGACTATCAGAAGGTGCGCCGCGACATCGCCGCCGTCAAGGTCGCCATGCCGCAGGTGCTGCACGACGTCGCGCAGCGGGCCCTGCACCTGCACGGCGCGCTCGGTGTCTCCGACGAGATGCCGTTCGTCAAGATGATGGTGGCCGCCGAGTCGCTGGGCATCGCCGACGGCGCGACCGAACTGCACAAGATGACCGTCGCCCGCCGCACGCTACGCGAATACGAGCCCGTGACAACGCTTTTCCCGTCGGCTCACATTCCGACCCGGCGTGCCGAGGCGCAGGCGCGCCTGGCCGAGCGCCTGGAGCACGCGGTCGCCGAGTTCTGAGCGCGGCGCTCAGGCGACGTAGCGGACGATGCTCTCGGCCACGCAGGCCGGCTTGGCCGAGCCGTCGATCTCGACGGTGGTGGACACGGTCGCCTGCGCGGCGCCGTTGCCCAGGTCGTCGACGCTGACCAGCGTGCTTTCCGCCCGCACCCGCGAGCCGACCGGCACCGGTGCGGGAAAGCGAACCTTGTTGAGCCCGTAGTTGATTGCCAGTTTGATGCCGTTGACGGTGTAGATCTGGTGCTGCAGGCGGGGCAGCAGCGCCAGCGTCATGAACCCATGGGCGATGGTCGTGCCGAACGGGCCGGAGGCGGCGCGTTCGGGGTCGACGTGGATCCACTGGTGGTCGCCGGTCGCGTCGGCGAACAGATTGACGTCGTCCTGGGTGACGGTCACCCAGTCGCTGTGCCCGAGGCTCTCGCCGGCGGCGGCCGCGAGGTCGGCTACTGATTCGAACGTGCGCATGGCGGTTCCTCCTTGACTCGGCTGGTAACAATAGCCCGGCCGCCCGTCGGCCGGGTTTCGCGCCACCCGTCGCGGGAACTCTGATGCGAAACGACCGCGGAGGGGTAGCGCATCCATGCCAGAACACAAGGGCCACAAGGCTGAGGAAGACGTCGAGGCCGACACCCATCAGACCCGTTCGCGCGCCGCCGCGGGCGAAGAGGACGGCAGCTACGTGGGCGCCGCCGGCTCCGACGACACCTTCGACGCCGGCGAGAGCGGCGCCGAGGCGCGCAGCGAGCGCGGCTGACCGCGGCCGGCGTAGTGCGGCGCCACCCGACGGGCCCGTGAGACTGCTGCTGATCGCGGACACCCACGTCCCCAAGCGCGCCCGCGACCTACCGGCGCGGGTATGGGACGAGGTGGACCGCGCCGACGTTGTCGTACACGCCGGCGACTGGGTGACCGAACAGCTCGTCGACGACCTTCAGACCAGGGCCGAGCGCCTGATCGCGTGCTGGGGCAACAACGACGGCCCCGCGCTGCGGGCCCGGCTGCCGGAACGGGCCGACGTGATCCTGGGCGGTGTGCGGCTCACCGTGGTCCACGAGACCGGCGCCGCCGGCGGGCGCGACGCCCGCATGTCGCGGCTCTACCCCGACACCGACGTGCTCGTGTTCGGCCACAGTCACATTCCCTGGGACACCACGACCCAGACCGGCCTACGCCTGCTCAACCCCGGGTCGCCCACCGACCGCCGCCGGCAACCGTTCTGCACCTACATGACCGCGCGCATCGACGCCGGCACGCTGGCCGACGTCGAGCTGCACCGCCTCGACCGCACATAGCGAACGCTTAACCCCTCCACATCGATAGCTCGGCTATAGAGCTAACAATGGGAGAGGTGAAACAACGCACCGATCTGGCCGGCGAGGTGTCCGGCGTCGTCGGTCGGTTCGGCCGGCAGCTGCGCAGGGCCGCCGGGCGCGGGTTCGACACCCTGTCCGAGTCGCAGTCCGAGCTGCTGTGGTTGGTCGGGCGGCGGCCGGGCATCTCGGTGAGCGCAGCCGCCGCGGGGCTCGGTCTGGCGCCCAACACCGCGTCGACGCTGGTGACCAAGCTGGTCGCCGGCGGGTTGCTGCTGCGGACCGTGGGCGACGCCGATCGCCGGGTGGGGCAGCTGCGGCTCGCCGGGCCCGCCCAACAGGCGGTCGACGATTCGCGCGCCGCCCGGCGCGCGTTGCTCGGCAACGCGCTCGACCAGCTCGACGGCGACCAAATCGCAGCATTGACAAGGGGATTGGAGGTCCTTCAGACGATGACCGGGATACTACGAGAGCGCCGATCATGAGCGGATCCCTGCCGTTGGCGATCGACGCCAGCCACCTGACCTATCGTTACGCCCAGTTCACCGCCGTCGACGACGTGACGCTGCAGGTGCGGCCGGGCGAGACGATGGGCCTGCTGGGCCCCAACGGGGCCGGCAAGACCACCATGGTGCGCATGCTCACCACGCTCACCCCCGTGCAGCGCGGTGAACTGCGGATCTTCGGCATGGATGCCCGTCGCCAGACGACCGACATCCGAAGCAACATCGGGTATGTGCCGCAACAACTTTCGATTGAGCCGGCGCTGACCGGTCGGCAAAACGTCGAGTGGTTCGCCAGGCTCTACGGCGTGCCCCGCGGACAGCGCGCCGCCCGCGTGGCGCAGGCGCTGGCCGCCATGGACCTGCTCGACGTGTCCGACCGGTTGGCGGGCGCGTACTCCGGCGGCATGGTCCGCCGCCTCGAGGTGGCGCAGGCGCTGGTCAACCGGCCGTCGCTGCTGGTCCTCGATGAGCCCACCGTGGGGCTGGACCCGATCGCCCGCGACGGGGTCTGGTCCCAGGTGCGCGACATGCAGGCCCGATACGGCATGACCGTGCTGCTCACCACCCACTACATGGAGGAGGCCGACGCGTTGTGCGACCGGGTGGCGTTGATGCACCGCGGCGAGTTGCGCGCGGTCGGGACGCCCGACGCCTTGAAGGCGACCGTGGCCCCGCGCGCCACCCTCGAAGACGTATTCCGCCACTACGCGGCGTCCGATCTGGCCGAGCCGGCGGAGGAGTCGTTCCGCGAAATCCGTTCCAGCAGAAAGGTGGCCCGCCGTGTCGGTTGACAGTGCCCTCGGTAACCATGCCCCGGGTCCGCTGATCCGCGCCCCGCGGGGGCGGCAACGCCTGGGCGCCGTGTCGAGCCGGGTCGGGGCCTTCGCCATCGTGGAATTGCAGAAACTGCGCCACGACAGGACCGAGTTGATCACCCGGATGGTGCAGCCGGCGCTGTGGTTGCTGATCTTCGGCAACACCTTCAGCCACCTGCACGTGATCAAGACGGGGTCGGTGTCCTACCTCGCCTTCCTGGCGCCCGGGATCATCGCCCAGTCGGCGTTGTTCATCTCGATCTTCTATGGCATCCAGATCATCTGGGACCGCGACGCCGGCATCCTCGCCAAGCTGATGGTCACTCCCGCCCCGGCGTCGGCGCTGGTCACCGGGAAGGCGTTCGCCGCCGGGGTGCGGTCGGTGGCACAGGTCGTCGGCGTGACCGCCCTGGCCTACCTGATGGGCGTGGGGTTGACGATGAATCCGCTGCGCATCCTGGCGGCGATGGCCGTGGTCATGCTCGGCGCCGCGTTCTTCGCCTGCCTGTCCATGACGCTGGCCGGGTTGGTCCGCAGCCGCGACCGGCTGATGGGTATCGGGCAGGCGATCACCATGCCGCTGTTCTTCGCCTCCAACGCGCTCTACCCCGTCGACGTGATGCCGGGGTGGCTGCACGTGCTCAGCAAGGTCAACCCGCTCAGTTACGAGGTCGACGCCTTGCGGGCGTTGTTGATCGGCACACCGTTCAACCCAGCCGACTTCATCGTGTTGCTCATCGCTGCGATCCTCGGAATCTGCACGGCCGCAACGTTATTGCGCCGACTGGTCGCTTAGCCGGTCGCCGAGCGCGGCCACCGGACGCGGAACGCCGGCGGCGGTTGTCAACCGCTGCCGGCGTTTTGATGAGCGATCGTTACCCCACCGCGACGATTCGCCCCCGACGCCCAATCGTTGCCCAACCGCGACATCGAGCCGCGGCCCTGACAGGCGAAATGTGCCAGTTGCGCGTGATTCACTGCGCTGCGAACACATTCGACCGCGTCACGCGGCAGATGAAAGTTGGGATGGGTAGACAGCTATGACGTTCATCGAAGAGTTGCGGAAGTTGCGCGCCGCAGCGGCGACCATGCCGCGCCGGCTGGCGATCGCTGCCGTTGGGGCTGCCCTGCTGTCCGGGCTCGTCGCCGCCGGCGGTGGCGCCGGCACCGCCAGCGCCTTCTCGAAGGCCGGCCTGCCCGTGGAATACCTCGAGGTGCCCTCACCGTCGATGGGCCGCAACATCAAGGTCCAGTTCCAGGGCGGCGGGCCGCACGCGGTCTACCTGCTCGACGGCCTGCGGGCGCAGGACGACTACAACGGCTGGGACATCAACACCCCGGCGTTCGAAGAGTTCTACCAGTCGGGCCTGTCGGTCATCATGCCCGTCGGCGGGCAGTCCAGCTTCTACAGCAACTGGTACCAGCCGTCGTCGGGCAACGGCCAGAACTACACCTACAAGTGGGAGACGTTTTTGACCCAGGAGCTGCCTCTGTGGTTGCAGGCCAACAAGCAGGTGTCGCCGGCCGGCAACGCCGCCGTCGGCCTGTCGATGTCGGGCAGCTCCGCGCTGATCCTGGCCGCCTACTACCCGCAGCAGTTCCCCTACGCCGCGGCGCTGTCGGGCTTCCTCAACCCGTCCGAGGGCTGGTGGCCGACGCTGATCGGCCTGGCGATGAACGACTCGGGCGGTTACAACGCCAACAGCATGTGGGGCCCGTCGAGCGACCCGGCGTGGAAGCGCAACGACCCGATGCTGCAGATCCCGCGGCTGGTCGCCAACAACACCCGGATCTGGGTGTACTGCGGCAACGGCACTCCCAGCGACCTCGGCGGTGACAACATGCCGGCGAAGTTCCTGGAAGGCCTCACGCTGCGCACCAACCAGCAGTTCCAGAACGCCTACGCGGCCGCCGGCGGGCGCAACGGCGTGTTCAACTTCCCGGCCAACGGGACCCACTCGTGGCCGTACTGGAACCAGCAGCTGATGGCCATGAAGCCGGACATCCTGCAAACGCTCAACGCGGTAAACGCCGCGCCGGCGCCAGCGGCGCCAGCGGCGCCCGCACCCGCCGCCTGATAACCCCAACAAGCCGAGCATCGGCAGCAGCGCACCCGGTCAGCGCTGCTGCCGATGCTCTTTTGGGCGGCGGGCTCAGCCGGCGTCGTCGAGCAGGGCGCGGCGGTCTGAGTGGAAGTAGGTGATCGCGGTGGTCACCGTGCACACCACCGCGGCGACGACGAGCATGGCGGTCCCGTTGACGACGAGGCTGATCAGACCGCCCAGCGTCGCGCCCAGCACGAAGCTGCTGAACAACAGGAAGTAACCCAGCCAGTCGGCGGCGGTGCCGCCGGCGAGGTGGCGTTCGATGCCCTGCCCCATCTTGACCAGCGTTCCCGTCACGTAGCTCAGCGGCACCGACACCTCGCCGTCCTTGACGAACGACGTGTTCAACGCCCCGACGCCGAATACCACCAGCATGATGGGCGCGAAGTCCAGGAAGTTCTCCTCCCAGCCCTCGTCGATGACGTCGACCACCGTGGCCGCGATCAGGCTGACCGTCGTCAGCACGGTAGGGCCGTGCGGGTGGGCCACCCAGAAATGGCGCCGGCACACCGACGCCACGACCACCCCGGCGACGAAGCACAGCAGCAGCAGCCCCGCGCTGATGGACAGCCACACGTCGTCGCGGAAGTAGCCCAGCACGGCGCGCTGGGCGTTCCCGGTCATGAACGTGACGAAATACCCGGCGGAGTGGGTGAACGCCGTCGCCCCCAGCACACCGGCCAGCGCCGCCAGCAACCACGACAGGCGCGCCTCACTGTTGTATGTCTCACTCGGCACAGGCTCATGCTGTCAGAGACGGCCGGCGCGCGCAGCCGAGCGAACGCCGGTCAAACGGCGATCAACCTCGCGATGGAGCGCAGCGGAATCGGCAGCCACGACGGTCGGTGCCGCGCCTCGTAACCGGCCTCGTAGACGGCCTTGTCGAGCTCGTAGGCGGCCAGCAGGTGGGCGAAGTCGCGGGGGTCCACGCCCGACGCGGCCGCGTAGCCCTCGCAGAACGACGTGCGGTTGCGCTCCTTCGAGTACGCTGCCTACGGGCCGCTGGTGAATCAGGCCGGTGACAAGCAGCTGGCGGCCCGCGCCC
>NZ_LZKC01000168.1:0-707 GCF_001672685.1 Mycobacterium sp. E2462 | reverse complement strand
GGGCGCCGCGCCGGATGTCACCGATGACCACGACCAGCGCGAGCCCGATGAGCAACACCGCCGACGCGACCAGCCACGGCAGCAGCCCGGGTTTGACGTACCGCGTGAAGGCGCCGGACGCCGTGATCATGGCAACGCTGATGCCGACCAGGAGCAGGACGGTGTTCTCCGTTTCGCGGCTCATTCACCCACCACCCAGCAGGGGCCACCCGATCGCGCACGCGCTCGCCACCGCGACCACGAAGGTGGCGGGACCGAAACGCGCGGCGAACGCCCGGCCGAACATGCCGGCCTGCATGGCGAACAGCTTCACATCGACGGCCGGGCCGACCACCAAGAACACCAGCCGCGGCAACAGCGGCACCATCGTCAGGCTGGCCGCCACGAACGCGTCCGCCTCCGAACACAGGGCCAGCGCGACGGCCAGGGCGGCCATCAGCGCCACGCTCAAGGCCATGTCGGACGCGAGGTGCGTGAACACCCACGCGGGCACCACGACATGCAACACCGCCGCCGCCGCGGCGCCCACCACCAAATACGAGGCGGCCTGGACGAAGTCGTGCCGGGCGGCCTCGGTGAACACCACCCATCGGGATGCGTCCGCGGCGGTGCCGCTGGGCAACCGGCGCGTGATCCACTCGGCACGGCCCCAACGCGCCCACGCCCAGCCCATCACCACCGCCGTCAACAGAGAAGCGCCCGCGCGG
>NZ_LZKC01000167.1:0-935 GCF_001672685.1 Mycobacterium sp. E2462 | reverse complement strand
GCACCACCCTGATGGTCACCGGCACGCACGGCAAGACCACCACGACGTCGATGCTGATCGTGGCGCTGCAGCACTGCGGCCGCGACCCGTCCTTCGCGGTGGGCGGCGAGATGGGGGAGGCCGGCACCAACGCCCATCACGGCAGCGGTGACTGCTTCGTCGCCGAGGCCGACGAGAGCGACGGCTCGTTGCTGGAATACACGCCCGACGTCGTGGTCGTCACCAACATCGAGACCGATCACCTGGATTTCTACGGCAGCGCGCAGGCCTACGTCGCCGTGTTCGACTCCTTCATGGAGCGGCTCGCCCCCGGCGGCGCGCTGGTGGTGTGCGTCGACGATCCCGGCGCCGCCGCGCTGGCCCGCCGCACCGCCGACCTCGGCATCCGGGTGCTGCGCTACGGGTCGGCGCCGGACGCCGACGCGGCGCCCCTGGCGGCGACGCTGCTGTCCTGGGAGCAACACGGCACCGAGGCCGTCGCCCAGATCCAACTGGCCGCTGAGCTCGACCCCGGCTCGCAACCGCGGGCGATGCGGTTGTCGATCCCCGGGCGGCACATGGCGCTCAACGCGCTGGGCGCGCTGCTCGCGGCCGTGCAGATCGGCGCCCCGGTGGACGCGGTGCTGGACGGGCTGGCCGGCTTCGAGGGCGTGCGGCGCCGGTTCGAACTGGTCGGCTCCTCGGTGCTCGGCCGGGCCACCGACGTGCCGGTGCGGGTCTTCGACGATTACGCCCACCATCCCACCGAGATCAGCGCGACGCTGGCCGCGGTCCGTGCGGTCCTCGACGAGACCGGGCAGGGGCGCAGCATCGCGGTGTTCCAACCCCACTTGTATTCGCGAACAAAGGAATTCGCGAAGGAGTTCGGCGCCGCACTGGACGCGGCGGACGAGGTCTTCGTCTTGGACGTCTACGGCGCGCGCGAGCAGCCGCTG
>NZ_LZKC01000166.1:0-47899 GCF_001672685.1 Mycobacterium sp. E2462 | reverse complement strand
GGCCGAGGCCATCGCGGCGAGCCGGTCGGGTCCGCGCATCTCCACCCTGATCCTGCCCGCGGACGTGTCCTGGTCCGGCAATTCGGCATCGTGCCGACGCCGTCGGGGCAGTGGGGCGTGGCGCTGGCGGCTGAGGTGCACGACGGCGTCTTCGAGACCGGCGTCGCGGTGCTCGACACTTTGTCGGAGTGGCTGCTGAGCCGGCTGCCCGGGTTAGCCCGTTATTGAGGGGACGACCGCCTCGATCAGATGCGGTCCCGGCTCGGCGAAGGCCGCGCGCAGGGCTTCGGTGAACTCCTCGGCGGTGCTGGCGCGCCGGGCCGGCACCCCCATGCCCTCACTGATCTTCACGAAATCCATTGTGGGCCTTGCCAAATCCAGCAGGTTAAGCGCCTTGGGCCCGGGTGCCGATCCGGCGCCCACCCGCGCCAGTTCGATCCGCAAGATGTCGTAGGCGCTGTTGTTGTAGACCACGGTCGTGACGTCGAGGCGCTCCCGCGCCTGGGTCCACAGTCCCGAGATCGTGTACATCGCCGAGCCGTCGGACTCCAGGCACAGCACCGGTCGACCGGGCGCTGCCACCGCAGCCCCGATCGCGGCGGGAATGCCGTAGCCGATCGCCCCACCGGTCAGCGTCAACCAGTCGTGGGCCGGCGCTCCCGCGGTGGCCGTCGGCAACAGCACCCCGGACGTGTTGGCCTCGTCGACCACGATCGCCCGCTCGGGCAGCAGCGCCCCGATCACGGCGGCCGCCGATGCGGCCGTCAAAGCGCCGGTGGGCATTTCGGGGCGCGACGCGGCCGCCACCGACGCGCTCGTTCCGGGTGCCACCTCGTCGGCCACCGCGCTCAGCGCCTCGGCGGCGCCGCTGTGCTCGGCAAGCAGGTGCACCTCGCAGCCGGCGGGCACGAGGTCGCTCGGCATGCCCGGGTAGGCGAAGAACGACACCGGCGATTTCGCGCCGGCCAGCACGAGGTGCTTGGCACCGTCGAGTTGCGCGGCGGCGGCCTCGGCGAAGTACGCGAGGCGCTCGACCGCGGGAACGCCGGCGCCTCGTTCCAGCCGGGTGGGGAACGTCTCACACAGCAACCGCGCCCCGGTCGCCTGAGCGATGCGCGACGCGGCGGCCAAGCCGGGGCCGCGGGTGGCGTCACCGCCGATCATCAGCACGGTGGGTTCCCCCGAGCGCAGCACCTCGACCACCTCGAACGCCAACCGCGGCTCGGCGCCCGCCGGCTGCGCGGGCAGCGGCCCGGCCGGCCGCGCCCCGTCGGACCAGGACACGTCCGCGGGCAGGATCAGGGTGGAGATGCGCGGACCCGACCGGCTCGCCGCGATGGCCTCGGCCGTGTCGGTGGCGACGGCGGCGGTGCTCGTCGTGCGGCGCGCCCACCCCGACACCGTGCCCGCGACGGCGTCGATGTCGGATTCCAGTGGGGCGTCGTACTTTTTGTGATAGGTGGCGTGGTCGCCGACGACCACCACCATCGGCACCCGGGCCCGCCGTGCGTTGTGCAGGTTGGCCAGGCCGTTGCCCAGCCCCGGACCCAGGTGCAGCAGCACGGCGGCGGGCCGATCGGCCATGCGGGCGTAGCCGTCGGCGGCTCCCGTGGCGACGCCTTCGAAAAGGACCAGCACGCCGCGCATGTCGGGAACGTCGTCCAGCGCCGCGACGAAGTGCATCTCCGACGTGCCCGGGTTGGCGAAGCACACGTCGATCCCGCCGTCGACCAGGGTGTTGATCAACGCCTGCGCACCGTTCACGCGATTCCCTCCAGGTTGAAGACGCCCACGGCGTTGTCGTGCAGAAAGTCTCGGCGCGCCGCGTCGGTCAGGCCCAGCCCGTCCAGTCCGGCCAGCGCATGCTGGTGGGCGATCATCGGATAGTTGGTGCCGAACAACACCTTTCGTTGACCGGTGCCGGTCTTCATGAATCTGACGAGTTCGTCGGGCAACCGCTTCACGGTGTAGGCGGAGGTGTCGATGTAGACGTTCGGGTGTTTGCGGGCCACGGCGACCATCTCCTCGGTCCACGGATAGCCGACGTGCCCGCAGACGATCACCAGCTCCGGGAAGTCCAGGGCCACCTGATCGATGTAGGGGATCGGACGGCCAGTTTCGGAGGGGCGCAGCGGGCCGGTGTGCCCCACCTGGGTGCAGAACGGCACGCCGAGCTGCACGCACTCGGCGAACAGGGGGTAGTAGCGGCGGTCGGTGGGCGGCGCGTTCCACAACCACGGCACCACCCGCAGGCCCCGGAATCCTTCACCCACCCGGCGCCGAAGTTCCCGCACGGCCGCCATGGGGCGGTCCAGGTCCACCGCCGCCAGGCCGACGAACCGGTTCGGCTGCGACCGAATCCACTGCGCCACCTCGTCGTTGGAGATCAGGTCCTGCCCGTTGGGGCCCTGCCAGGCGCTGAGGATGCCGAGTCCGACACCGGCGGCGTCCATCGCGGCGACCGTCGCCTCGATCGGGATGTCGCCGTCGGGGAGCGCATCACCGGTCCAGCGGCGCAGGGACGCCAGCATGTCGCTGCGCAGGAACCGCGCGGTGGGATGCTGCATCCAGACGTCGATCGTCATCGGCTCCAACCTAGCTGAGCCGGTCAGGCGGCGAGCGCGGCGCGGGCGGCGGCCTCGGTCTGCCGCGCATACCCGCCGCCGAACAACACGACGTGTGCCAGCAGCGGGAACAGCTGATGCAGCCCGATCCGGTCGCGCCAGCCTGCCCGCAATGGGCGCACCCGCTGATAGGCGTCCAGAATCTCATCGAGGTGCGGGCAGCCGAACAGCGCCAGCATGGCCAGGTCGGTCTCGCGGTGCCCGCTGTGCGCGGCGGGATCGATCAGCACCACCCCGCCCGGCGTCCACATCACGTTGCCGCTCCACAGGTCGCCGTGCAGCCGCGCCGGGTGCTCGTCGTCGTCGAAATCGCCGGCCCGGCAGCGCCGCCCAACCGCGTCGAGCGCGGCCCGCGTCGACGCGTCGAGCCGAGGCGCGGCGAGCTCGGCCATGGGCGTCAGCCGCTCGTCGGCGTAAAACTCGCCCCAGCGCTCGCGTCGGCGCAGCGACATCGGCAGTGGCTGCGCCAGCGGGCCGAAGAAGCCCAGCCCGTCCCAGCCGTCGGGCCCCGCCCCGAACGCGGCTCCGCCGGCGTCGTGCGTCACGGCCAACCGGCCACCGAACTCGCGCGCCGCCGCGGGGCTCGGGGCCACCGATTCCAGCCGCTGCAGCGCCAGGCTGCTCGCGTCGTGAGCGACGACACGGGCGCACGGCACACCGCCGTCGACGCTCGCCAGCCAGCGCAGCCCCGCGGCCTCCCAGCCGAAGAAACCCTCGGGCGCGTCGGGGTGCCGCTTGACGAAGTCGGTCAAGTGTCAGGCGGTCACGTGGCTCGCGTGCACGTCGTCGGCCGGGCGCGCCTCGGTCTGTTCCTTGGCCCACCGGTAGTCGGGCTTGCCGGCCGGCGACCGCTTGACCTCGTCGACCAGCCACAGGCTGCGCGGCACCTTGTAGCCCGCGATCTCGGAGCGCACGAAGGCGTCGAGGTCCGCCAGCGACGGCCGGCAGCCGGCCCGCGGCTGCACGACCGCGGCCACGTGCTGGCCGTAGCGGGGGTCGGGCACGCCGACGACCAGGGCGTCGAACACGTCGGGATGGCCCTTCAGCGCCGCCTCGACCTCTTCGGGGTAGATCTTCTCGCCGCCGCTGTTGATCGACACCGACCCGCGGCCCAGCATGGTGACGGTGCCGTCCTCCTCGACCAGCGCCCAGTCGCCCGGGATGGCGTAGCGCACCCCGTTGATCGTCTTGAACGTCTCGGCGGTCTTCTTCTCGTCCTTGTAGTAGCCGACGGGGATGTTGCCCTTCTTGGCGATGAACCCGCGCACGCCCGAGCCCGGCTTGACCTCGTTGCCGTCGTCGTCGAGCACGACCGTGCGGTGGTCGATGGTCACCCGCGGCCCGCCGCTGTGCGGGGCGTCCTTGGCGACGATGCTGGTGCCGCCGAAGCCGGTCTCCGAGGAACCGATGGAATCGGTGATCACCCGGTTCGGCAGGAGTTCCAGCAGCCGCTCCTTGATGCTCGGCGAGAACAGCGCGGCGGTCGAGGCGAGCAGGAACAGCGAGGAGAGATCGTATTCGTTGCCCTTGTCTTGATGGGCCAGCAGCGCATCGAGCAGCGGCCGGGCCATGGCGTCACCGGTGAAGAAGAGCAGGTTGACCTTGTGGTCGTGGATGGTGCGCCACACCGCGTCGGCGTTGAATTCCGGTGCCAGGACGGTGGTTTGACCGGAGAAGATGGACATCCAGGTGGCCGACTGGGTGGCGCCGTGGATCATCGGCGGGATCGGGTAGCGCACCATCGGCGGGTTGGCGGCCGCGGCCTTCGCCAGGTCGTACTCGTCGGCGATGAATTCGCCCGTGGCGAAGTCGGTTCCGCCGAACAGCACCCGGTAGATGTCCTCGTGGCGCCACATCACGCCCTTGGGGAAGCCGGTGGTGCCGCCGGTGTAGAGCAGGTAGATGTCGTCGGCGCTGCGCTCGCCGAAGTCGCGCTCCGGCGAGCCCTGCGCGATCGCGGAGTAGAACTCGACGCCGCCGTAGCGCTGGTAGTCGTTGTCGCTGCCGTCCTCGATCACCAGGATCGTCTTGACGTCGGGCGTGTCCGGCAGCACGTTGGCCACCCGGTCGGAGTACTGGCGTTCGTGCACCAGCGCGACCATGTCCGAGTTGTCGAACAGGTAGCGCAGCTCGCCCTCGACGTAGCGGTAGTTGACGTTGACCAGAATGGCGCCGGCCTTGACGATGCCCAGCATCGCGATGACGATCTCGATGCGGTTGCGGCAGTACAGGCCGACCTTGTCGTCCTTGCGCACGCCCTGGTCGAGGAGGTAGTGCGCCAGCCGGTTGGCCTTCTCCTCGAGTTCGGCGTAGGTCAGCTTCTCGTCACCGCAGATCAGGGCGACACGGTCGGGCACAGCGTCGATGGCGTGCTCTGCGAGATCGGCAATATTCAGGGCCACGGCCACCAAATTAGAACGTGTTACATTTCTTGACAAGCTCATGCTCATTGACGAGGGAAAGGCGGCAGCCGTGGTCGAGGCTCCAGCAAACGAACAATCGGGTCCCGACGCGATCGTCGAGCAGCGCGGACACACCCTCATCGTCACCCTGAACCGGCCGCACGCGCGCAACGCGCTGAGCACGGCAATGATGGAAATCATGGTCCAGGCCTGGGACCGCGTCGACAACGATCCCGACATCCGGTGCTGCATCCTGACCGGCGCCGGTGGTTACTTCTGCGCCGGCATGGACCTCAAGGCGGCAACCAAGAAGCCGCCGGGCGAATCCTTCAAGGACGGCAGCTACGACCCGTCACGAATCGACGCGCTGCTCAAGGGCCGCCGGCTCACCAAACCGTTGATCGCCGCCGTGGAAGGGCCCGCCATCGCCGGGGGCACCGAGATCCTGCAGGGCACCGATATCCGCATCGCCGGCGAGAGCGCCAAGTTCGGCATCTCCGAGGCCAAGTGGAGCCTGTACCCGATGGGCGGCTCCGCGGTGCGGTTGGTGCGCCAGATCCCCTACACCGTGGCCTGTGACCTGCTGCTGACCGGGCGGCACATCACCGCCGTGGAGGCCAAGGAGATGGGCCTGGTGGGGCACGTCGTCCCGGACGGGCAGGCGCTGGCCAAGGCGCTGGAGATCGCCGAGATCATCGAGAACAACGGGCCGCTGGCCGTGCAGGCGATCCTGCGGGCGATCCGCGAGACCGAGGGCATGCACGAGAACGACGCCTTCAAGATCGACACCCAGATCGGCATCAAGGTCTTCCTGTCCGACGACGCCAAGGAAGGCCCCCGCGCGTTCGCCGAGAAGCGCAAGCCCAACTTCCAGAACAAGTAGCCGGCCGCTCGCGGGCAAAGGCATCATCGCTCGCGAGCGTAAGGCCACTGCGGAAATCTCCGCGAGTTTTCGCAGTGGCCTTGCGCTCGCGACCAGAACGCGTCAGCTCAGCAGCGGCGCGCTGGGGGTGAACACCACCGGCATCGACTCCAGGCCGCTGACGAAGTTCGCCGGGCGCAGCGGCAGCGTCGAGTCGTCGTCGGCCAGCCTCAGGTCGGGCAGTCGCTTGAGCACCCGCTCGGTCATCATCGACAACTCCAGCCGGGCCAACTGGTTACCCAGGCAGAAATGCGACCCGAAGCCGAACGCCATGTGGCTGTTCGGGTTTCGCCGAATGTCAAAAGAATCGGGGTCGTCGAACACGTTTTCGTCGAAGTTGCCCGACTCGAAGAGCAGCATGATCTTCTCGCCCTCGCGCAGCGCCGTCCCGTGAAAGTCGGTGTCCGCCGTCAGGATTCGGCACATGTTCTTCACCGGCGAGGTCCAGCGCAGCATCTCCTCGATGGCGCCCGGCAGCAACGACGGATCACGCACCAACGCGTCCCACTGGTCGCGGTGGCGCACCAGCTGCTCGGTGCCGCCGCTGAGGGTGTGCCGGGTGGTCTCGTCACCACCGATGAGGATCAGCAGCGTCTCCATGACGATCTCGTCGTCGGACATCCGCTGCCCCTCCACCTCGGCGTTGACCAGGATGGAGAACAGGTCCTCGGTGGGCTCGGAGCGCCGCTTGGCGATGATGTCCATGGTGAACGCGGTGTAGGCGGCGAAGGCGTTCATCACCGTCTGGAATTCCGTTGAGGCGGGGTCGATGTGCGAACTCAGCCCGCACACCAGGTCGTCCGACCACTTCAAAAGCATGCCGCGCTCCTCGGGCAGCACGCCGAGCATGTCACCGATGACCGCCATCGGCAGCGGGGCCGCGATGTCGCGCACGAAGTCGCACTCGCCGCGCTCACACACCGCGTCGATCAGGGTGTCACACAGCGTGGCGATCGACGGTTCCTTCTCCTTGACCCGCTTGCGGGTGAAGCCGGCGTTGACGAGCTTGCGCCGCAACAGGTGTGCGGGATCGTCCATGTCGATCATGTACGGCATCCCCGGCTGGTCCGGGCGGATCCCGCCGGTGCTCGAGAACAACTCCGGGTTACGCTCGGCGTCGAGGATGGCTTGATACGTGGTGGCGCCGGCCAACCCATTGCGATCGCGGAACACCGGCTGGTTGGCGCGCATCCAGCGATACGCCTCGCGCGAAGCGGCCCGATCGGCATAGAAGTTGCCGTCGGCCAGGTCGATGTCGCGGATCGCGTCGGGGATGGTCGTCGTCATTGAGGGCCTCCAAAGGTTAACGAAAGGATTACAGTAACCGCCATGCCTAGTTCACAACACATCGTCGCCGGGACGGTGCTCACCATGCCGGTGCGGATCCGCAAGGCCGACGTGCACACCGCGATGTTTTCCGTCGATGCCCAAGCGGCCCAGCGGCTTATCGACTACAGCGGGTTGCGAGTGTGCGAACACCGCCCGGGGCGCGCCGTCGTCAACCTGATGCTGGTGCGCTACGTCGACGGTGATCTGGGGCAGTACCACGAGTTCGGTACCGCGGTGATGGTCAATCCGCCCGGGTCGAACGCGCGGGGGCTGCGGGCGCTGGGTGCGGCGGCCGCGCTGATCCACCACCTGCCGGTCGACCAGAGCTTCACTCTCGAGGCGGGGCGCTCCATCTGGGGTTTCCCGAAGATCATGGCCGAGTTCACCGTTCGGGAACACGGGGGCCGGTTCGGGTTCGACGTCAGCGCCGACGGCGCGCACATCGCCGGCATCGACTTCGGCCGGGCCGTGCCGGTGCCGTCGGTGCTCACCTCGCGCCCGCAGGTGCTCAAGACCTACACGCACGCCGACGGCACCACCCGCGAGGTGCCTTGGGAGATGCGGGTCCGCGGCGCGCGCGGCCGGCTCGGCGGCGCGACGTTGCGGTTGGGCGAGCACCCCTACGCCAAGGAACTGGCGTCGCTGGGACTGCCGCGGCGGGCGATGGTGAGCGGTTCGGTCGGCCACGTCGAGATGACCTTCGACGACGCCCACCCGCTCGGCTGACCGCCCGGCCCCGGGTCGACCGCCCGGCGCGTCGCCGCGCGGCGGCGTGCTCGGGCGTGTCATCCGGACAATCTAGAACGCGTTCTAAGCCGCTGGCAAGGAAAATAGAACGTGTTCTAGTCGGTGCCGCGCGTCGGTCAGATCAGGGTCGCCAGCTCTTGGACCTGCTCCGTACTGCGTCCCGACACCACCATCATCGTTACTCCGGCGGCCTCCCACGCCTTGATCTGCTTACGCACGTAGTCGACATCGCCGACGATCGCGGCGTCGTCGATGACCTCGTCGGGGATGATCTCGGCGGCCTTGTCCTTCTGATTGCTACGGAACAGCCTGGTGACGTCGTCGACCACTTCCGCGTAACCCATCCGGCGATAGACGTCGGCGTGAAAGTTGGTGTCCTCGGCGCCCATCCCGCCCATGTACAGCGCGATGTAGGGCTTCATGGCCGCGAACGCGGCGGGCCGGTCCTCGGTGATGACGATGTTGGCCGTCGCGCAGATCTCGAAGTCCTCGCGGCCGCGGCGCGCGCCGGGCCGGGCGAAGCCCTCGTCGAGCCACTCGTTGTAGGTGTCGGCCATGCGCGGCGTGTAGAAGATGGGCAGCCAGCCGTCGCAGACCTCGGCGGCCAGCGCGACGTTCTTCGGGCCCTCGGCCCCGAGCATGATCGGGATGTCGGCGCGCAGCGGGTGCGTGATCGGCTTGAGCGGCTTGCCCAGGCCCGTGGTGCCCTCGCCGGTCCGCGGTAGCGGGTAGTGCGGGCCGTCGCTGGTCACGGGCTTCTCCCGGGCCCACACCTGGCGGATGATGTCGACGTATTCGCGGGTGCGGGCCAACGGCTTGGGGAACGACTGGCCGTACCAGCCCTCCACCACCTGCGGGCCCGAGACGCCGAGGCCCAGGATGTGGCGACCGCCGGACAAGTGGTCGAGCGTCAGCGCGGCCATGGCGCACGCCGTCGGGGTGCGCGCGGACAACTGCACCACCGACGTGCCCAGCCGCAGCCGCTGGGTCGACGAGCCCCACCAGGCCAGCGGCGTGTACGCGTCGGACCCCCATGCCTCGGCGGTGAAGACGGCGTCGAATCCGGCCGCTTCAGCGGCGGCGACGAGTTCGGCGTGGTTCTGCGGCGGCTGCGCGCCCCAATACCCAAGTTGCAGTCCCAGCTTCATAGTCCTCGCCCTTCCGGCAGACCCGATGTTGAAACGGTTCTTAGAACCTGTTCTACTCGATGGCGTGACAGCCACTTCGAGCGGCCCGACCACCATCGATCACTCCGAGCCGCCTCTCTCCGCGCCGTTAACCCTGTCCTTCGACTACACCCGTTCGGTCGGTCCGACGCTGGGCAAGTTCTTCACTGCACTGCGCGACCGTCACGTGCTGGGGGTACGCGGATCCGATGGCCGGGTGCATGTTCCGCCCGCGGAATATGACCCGGTCACCTACGAGCCGCTGGGCGAGATGGTACCGGTGTCCAGCGTCGGCACCGTCGTCTCCTGGGCCTGGCAGCCCGACCCGATCGAGGGCCAACCGCTGGACCGGCCGTTCGCGTGGGCGCTCATCACGCTCGACGGGGCGGACACGCCGCTGCTGCATGCGGTGGACGCCGGCGAGCCCACGAACATTCGCACCGGCTCCAGGGTGCACGTGCACTGGGCCGACGAGCCGGTGGGCGCCATCACCGACATCGCCTACTTCGAGTTGGGCGACGAGGCGGAACCGGTGTCGGAACAGGCTGGCGCCGAACAAGATCCGGTTACCATGGTCGTCACGCCGATCTCGCTGACCATCCAGCACACCGCCTCGCACGAGGAGAGCGCCTACCTGCGCGCCATCGCGCAGGGCCGGCTCCTGGGCGCCAAGACCGGCGAACACGGCAAGGTCTACTTCCCGCCCCACGGCGCGGATCCGGCCACCGGCCAGCCGACCACCGACTTCGTCGAGCTGCCGGACAAGGGCACGGTGACGACGTTCGCCATCATCAACATCCCGTTCCAGGGTCAGCGCATCAAGCCGCCCTACGTGGCGGCCTACGTGCTGCTCGACGGCGCCGACATCCCGTTCCTGCACCTGGTCGCCGACATCGACGCGCACGAGGTGCGCATGGGCATGCGGGTCGAGGCGGTCTGGAAACCCCGCGACGAGTGGGGATTTGGGATCGACAACATCGAGTACTTCCGGCCGACCGGGGAACCGGACGCGGAGTACGACACCTACAAGCACCACCTGTAAAGGGCTTAGAACACATGAGCGCTCGCAACGTTGCGGTGGTCGGCTTTGCCCACGCCCCGCATGTCCGCCGCACCGACGGCACCACCAACGGCGTGGAGATGTTGATCCCGTGCTTCGGCCAACTGTACGAGGACTTGGGCATCACCAGGGCCGACATCGGTTTCTGGTGCTCGGGCTCCTCGGATTACCTTGCCGGCCGGGCTTTCTCGTTCATCTCGGCCATCGACTCGATCGGCGCCGTGCCGCCGATCAACGAGTCGCACGTCGAGATGGACGCGGCCTGGGCGCTTTACGAGGCCTACATCAAGATCCTCACCGGTGAGGTCGAGACCGCGCTGGTGTACGGCTTCGGAAAGTCCTCGGCCGGGATCCTGCGCCAGATCCTGTCGCGCCAGACCGACCCCTACACGGTCGCGCCGCTGTGGCCGGACTCGATCTCGATGGCCGGGCTGCAGGCCCGGATGGGTCTCGACGCCGGCAAGTGGACGCAGGAACAGATGGCGCGGGTGGCCTTCGACTCCTTCGCCAACGCGCGCCGCGTGGACAACGTGGAGGGCTCGATCAGCGTCGCGGAGCTGCTCGAGCGGCCGTTCTTCGCCGAGCCGTTGCGCCGGCACGACATCGCGCCGATCACCGACGGTGCCGCCGCAATCGTCCTGGCCGCCGACGACCGTGCGCGGGAGCTGCGCGAAAACCCGGCCTGGATCACGGGAATCGAGCACCGCATCGAGTCCCCCGCCCTGGGTCTGCGCGACCTGACCGAGTCGCCGTCGACCAAGGCGGCGGCCCATGTCGCCACGGGTGGCCGGACCGACAACCTCGACGTCGCCGAAATCTGCGCGCCCTTCACCCATCAGCACCTGATCCTGGAGGAGGCCATTCGGATTCCGGGGCCGACCAAGGTCAACCCGTCCGGTGGCGCGCTGGCGGCCAACCCGATGTTCGTCGCCGGCCTGGAACGTATCGGCTTTGCAGCACAACATATCTGGAGCGGATCGGCCGAGCGTGTGCTGGCGCACGCCACCAGCGGCCCCGCGCTTCAGCAGAACCTGGTTGCGGTCATGGAAGGGAAGAACTGATGGCCGGTGCGGGAGCGAACCTCGCCGCGGTACTGGGTACCGGGCAGACGAAGTATGTGGCCAAGCGCCAGGACGTTTCGATGAACGGGTTGGTGCGCGAGGCGATCGACCGCGCCCTGGCCGACTCGGGATCGACCTTCGACGACATCGACGCCGTCGTGGTGGGCAAGGCCCCCGACTTCTTCGAGGGCGTGATGATGCCGGAGCTGTTCATGGCCGACGCCGTGGGCGCCACGGGCAAGCCGCTGATCCGGGTGCACACCGCCGGTTCGGTCGGCGGCTCCACCGGCGTGGTGGCCGCCAGCCTGGTGCAGTCGGGCAAGTACAAGCGCGTGCTGGCGATGGCGTGGGAGAAGCAGTCGGAGTCGAACGCCATGTGGGCGTTGTCGATTCCGATTCCCTTCATCAAGCCGGTGGGCGCCGGTGCGGGCGGCTACTTCGCCCCGCACGTGCGTTCCTACATCCGCCGCTCCGGCGCGCCCACCAACATCGGGGCCATGGTCGCGGTCAAGGACCGGCTCAATGGCAGCAAGAATCCGCTGGCGCACCTGCAGCAAGCCGACATCACCGTGGAGAAGGTGATGGCATCGCCGATGCTGTGGGACCCGATCCGCTACGACGAGACCTGCCCGTCGTCCGACGGCGCGGCCGCCGTCGTGATCGGTGACGAGCAGGCCGCGGAAGCCCGGCTGTCGCAAGGACATCCGGTGGCGTGGATTCACGCGACCGCGTTGCGCACCGAGCCCCTGCAATTCGCCGGGCGCGACCAGGTCAGCCCGCAGGCCGGCCGCGACGCGGCCGCCGCGCTGTGGAAGGCCGCCGGCATCGAGAGCCCCATCGACGAGATCGACGCGGCCGAGATCTACGTTCCGTTCTCCTGGTTCGAGCCGATGTGGCTGGAGAACCTCGGCTTTACCCCCGAGGGCGAGGGCTGGAAGCTCACCGAGGCGGGCGAAACCAAGATCGGTGGTCGGCTGCCGGTCAACCCCTCGGGCGGCGTGCTGTCGTCGAACCCGATCGGCGCGTCGGGCCTGATCCGCTTCGCCGAGGCGGCGATCCAGGTGATGGGCAAGGGCGGCGACCACCAGGTGCCCAACGCGCGAAAGGCGTTGGGGCACGCCTACGGCGGCGGCTCGCAGTACTACTCCATGTGGGTGGTCGGGGCGGACAAGCCGACGCCCGAAAAAGTCGGTGCGTGAATGACTGAGCACCCCGCGCACGAGGCGGGCCGCCGCTCCCGCGAGGCCGTCGCGGCGCGGGACAAGCAGGCGTGGCTGGCGGTGTTCGCCGACGACGCCGTCGTCGAGGACCCGATCGGGCCGTCGGCCTTCGATCCCGAGGGCAAGGGCCACCGCGGCCGGGCCGCAATCTCGGACTTCTGGGACAAGGCCATCGCCCCCACCACCAAGATCGAATTCGTCTTCAACGACACCTACCAGTGCGGCAACGAGGAGGCCAACGTCGGCCACATCCTCATCACCACCGGCGACTACGTCACGACCGCCGAGGGCGTGTTCACCTACAAAGCCAACGACGAGGGCCAGCTGGTCGCCCTGCGCGCCTATTGGGAGATGGAGCGCGCGGCGGCCAACACCCGCAAGGCCTAGATCGGCTCGAGGCCGGCCAGGTGCCGCTGCGCGAGGTCGCGGTAGGCCTGCGGGTTCACGTTGATCCACATCTCCGCGCCGGTTCCCGCGATGGGCCCCTTCACCTGCGCCGGCGAGCCGACCGCCAACACGCCAGCGGGGATATGCGTGCCGGCCACCACCAGCGAGTGCGCGGCGATCAGGCTGCGCGCGCCGATCACGGCCCCGTCCAGCACGGTGGCGTGGTTGGCGATGAGCGCCTCGGGCCCGACGTGCACGCCGTGAATGACGCACAGATGCGCCACGGTGGCGCCGGGACCGATGTCGACCGGGATGCCCGGCGGCGCGTGCAGCACCGAGCCGTCCTGGACGTTGGCGCCCTCCCGCACCACAATGGGGCCGTAGTCGCCGCGCAGGACGGCGTTGAACCAGATGGAGGCCCCGGCCTCGACGGTGACGTCGCCGATCAGGGTGGCGGTCGGGGCGACGAACGCGGTGGGATCGACCCGCGGCGCCCGCCCCTCGAAGGCATACAGCGGCATCGTCTAGATATACACCAACGCGCATATGTCGCAGCCGGCGCGGCCGTCACCGCATGCCGCCGCCGTTGCCGGAGGCGTCCGTCACGGGCCGCCGCCGTTGCGGGAGGCGTCAGTCACGGGCCGCGTCGTTGCGCGCCCCCGCCGCAAAACTGTAACGTGTTCTAGTTAGAGGTCCTGCGAGTTGGAGGTGACTGGTGAGTACCGACACCAAGGCGGTCGGCATCCGGGAGATCGATCCCGGCGCCCTGCCGACCAGGTACGCCCGCGGCTGGCACTGCCTGGGCGTCGCGAAGGACTTCCAGGACGGCAAGCCGCACCCGGTGGAGGCGTTCGGCACCAAGCTGGTGGTCTTCGCCGACTCGCAGGGCGACATCAAGGTGCTCGACGGCTACTGCCGGCACATGGGCGGCGACCTGTCCGAGGGCACCATCAAAGGCGACGAGGTCGCCTGCCCGTTCCACGACTGGCGCTGGGGCGGTGACGGCCGTTGCAAGCTGGTGCCGTACGCGAAGCGGACGCCCAAGACGGCGCGGACCCGGGCGTGGACGACCGACGTGCGCGGGGGCCTGCTGTTCGTCTGGCACGACCACGAGAACAACCCGCCCGACCCTGCCGTCCGCATCCCCGACATCCCGGAGTCGCACAGCGACGAGTGGACCGAGTGGCGGTGGAACCGCATCCTCATCGAGGGCTCCAACTGCCGCGACATCATCGACAACGTCACCGACATGGCGCACTTCTTCTACATCCATTTCGGGTTGCCGACGTACTTCAAGAACGTGTTCGAGGGTCACATCGCCTCGCAGTACCTGCACAACGTGGGCCGGCCCGACGTCAACGACCTCGGCACGTCTTACGGTGAGGCGCATCTGGACTCCGAGGCGTCCTACTTCGGGCCGTCGTTCATGATCAACTGGCTGCACAACAGCTACGGCGGCTACAAGGCCGAGTCGATCCTGATCAATTGCCACTATCCGGTGACCCAGAATTCGTTCGTGCTGCAGTGGGGCGTGATCGTCGAAAAGCCCAAGGGCATGGACGAGAAGATGACCGACAAGCTGTCGCGCGTCTTCACCGAGGGCGTCAGCAAGGGCTTCCTGCAGGACGTCGAGATCTGGAAGCACAAGACCCGCATCGACAACCCGCTGCTGGTCGAGGAGGACGGTGCCGTCTATCAGCTGCGCCGCTGGTATCAGCAGTTCTACGTCGACGTCGCCGACATCGAGCCGGAGATGGTGGAGCGCTTCGAGATCGAGGTGGACACCACCAGGGCCAACGAGTACTGGAACGCCGAGGTCGAGCAGAACCTCAAGGCCCGGGAAGCCGAGTCGGAGGCGGCCGAAGAAGTTCCCGCCGAACAACACTGACGCCCATGCCTGACGATCAGTCGGCGGTGCCCGACGTCGACCAGCTGGCGCGGTCGATGCTGTTGCTGCACGGCGACGGGCACGACCACGAGGACAGGCCGGCCCGCGAGGGCGGGTCTCGATCCTGGTCGAAGTCAAGGGATTTCGCGAACGACCCGGAGCGGGCGGCCGCGGTCCGTGAGGCCAGCCGCGCGGACCGCGAGCGGTATCTCACGTCGGGGCTGCTGCCGGTCGACTGCCGGTTCTGCCACGTCAGCGTGACGGTCCGCCGGCTCGGGCCCGGGCACACCGCGGTGCAATGGAACACCCAGGCGTGGCAGCGCTGCGCCTACTTCACGGAGGTGCGCGAGTCCGGCGGCGACACCGCCCGGACGCGCTCGTGCCCGAAACTGAGCGACAGCATCGAGCACGCGGTCGCCGAGGGCTATCTCGACGGCGCCCCGGACGACGAGGACTGACTCTGGCCCCACCGGTCCCATGGGCCGCACCGGCCCCGGCCAGCAGGGCATATCGGTTTGTGCCCGCCTCATAGCGACAACGCCTAGCGGCGAGCGCGGCGAGCGCGGCAAGCGCGGCGGCGAGCGCGACAGTAAGCGCGGGCATGACGGCAGCGGCGGCGGTAAGCGGCAAGCGCGGCGAGCGGCAGGGCACCCCGGCAGGCAGTCACCCCGGCGCGGCGCTCACAGGCCCGCGAAGCGCTCCTTGACCTCTTCGGCGGTAAGGCCGTAATCGGCCAGCGAGTACTTGTGCTTGGGGGCCCGCGCGCCGGTCTGACTCTCGGCGTGGCTGTCCTCCATGGCCTTTCGGGCCTCGTCGGTCAGCTCCAGGCCGAAGTGGCGGTACACGCCGGCGACCGTCCCGAGCGGATCGGCGATCAGGTCGTGGTAGTCGACGTCATAGAACTGGGCGGCGTCGTGTTTGGCGCGCTCGGTGTTGAAGCGCTGTAAGCCCCGCGACCAGGTTTCCATGGCGTCGGCACCGATCTGGGCGCCGGAGAACGTCGTCGACCAGCCCTCGGCGGTGTGCTGGGCCAGCGAACACATCGACGCCAGGATGGTCTCCACCGGCCGGTGGGTCTGGATCACCAACGCGTCGGGATACGTCGCCATCAACGCGTCGAGGGCGAACAGGTGGCTGGGATTCTTGAGCACCCACCGCTTGTCGGCGTCGTTGAGCCCGATCAACTGCAGGTTCCGCCGATGCCGCTGATACGACGGTGTCCAGTCCTGCCGCGACAGCCACTGCGAATAGGTGGGCAGGTGCGCCAGCGTCTCGTAGGACACCGAATGTAGCGACTGCCGCAGCAGCTGCCAGCACTCCTCGAGCTCGTAGGCGGCCATGAAATGCAGGCCGGTGTACTCCGGATTCTCGGCGTGAGCCTTGTCGAACTGGGCGTTCAATTGGCTGTACCACGGATTGGAATCCCAGGTGTCGCGCGGCGGCCGCGGCTGCGGGAACTCCGCCAGCCACAGATGCAGGCCCTGGTGCAGCGGGTCCGCGCCCAGGAGCCGGTGCAGGATCGTGGTGCCGGTGCGCGGCAGCCCGGTGACGAAGATCGGCCGCTCGATGCCGACGTCGGCGTGCTGCGGGTACTGCTTCCAGGCGGACTCGGAGAACAGCCTGGCCACCAGCGCGCCGCGCAGGAAGAACCGATTCATCTTGCTGCCGAACTCGGTGAGTCCCGCGTCGCGCTGGTAGGACTCCAACAGCACGGCGAGGGCCTCGCGGTAGTTGTCGTCGTCGACCCCGAAGTCATCGAGGCCGACCAGCTTGGTCGCCGACGCATGCAGGTCCTCGACGGTGCCGACGTTGGTGCGCTCACCCGTCATCTCCGCCATCTCCTTCTCATCGCCTCGCGCTCTGCATCGTCGATGGCGGCATCAGGTGTGGTACTCCCCGCAATTGACATCCAGGGTCTGTCCGGTGATGCCGCTGGACAGGTCGCTGGCCATGAACAGGATCGCCGAGGCCACCTCGTCCTCGGTCGGCAGTCGCTTCAGGTCGGAGCCGGCGGCAGTGGCCTCGTAGATCTGCTCGGCGGTGGTGCCGTACTTGCCTGCCTGGTGGTTGAAGTAGCCCTGCAGTGTCTCACCCCAGATATAGCCCGGCGCAACGGAATTGACCCGGATTCCCTGCTCGCCCAGCTCGGTGGCCAGCGAATGCGACATCGACAGCAGCGCCGACTTGGCCATCTTGTAAGCGCCGTACTTCGCCTGCGAGTGCCGCAGCACCATGGAATTGACGTTCACGATCGAGCCCTTCGACTCGGCCAGCGCCGGCGTGAACCCCTGGATGAGCCGCAGCGCGCCCAGCGCGCTCAGCTCGATCGCGTCGCGAATATGCTGAAAGCTGGTGCCGGAGAACGGCTTCAGCGACGGCACGCGGAACGCGTTGTTGATCAACACGTCGACTTTGCCGTAGGCCTCCAGGGTGGCGTCGACAAGGTTGCTGACCTGGTCGTCGTCGGTGATGTCGGTGCGCACCGTGACGGCCCGGCCTCCGAGGTCGGCGATCTGTTTGGCGACGTCGTCCAGGCGTTCCGGCGTGCGGGCAGCCAGGACCAGGTCCGCGCCTTCGCGCGTGCACCGGTGCGCCAGCGTGGTGCCCAGGCCGGGGCCGACGCCGCTGATGACCACCACCTTGCCGTCGAGCAGCTTCGTCATCCCAACATCCTTGCCTGAATCTGTTGCTGGCGCAGGGCGATTCGAGCACGCCAATCGTCTTCGGAGATTTTATTCTGCTCGAAGTAGGGCAGCTTGCTTGCCACCGCGTCGAGGTCGACCAGCTCGACGGTGGGCCCGTCGGCCTCGGTCAGCTCGCGAGACACCCGCTGCCAGCGAAATTGCAGGTAGCCGCGTCGGTGATCGAGGGTTTCCACCCAGTTCGTGACACCCGGGTTACCGTCCGAGACGACGATGCGGACCTTGCCATCCGGATCCGCTTGTGCCTGAGTGTTATTCAGCGAGGTCTGGTGGTTGATGTAGTCCAGCGAGATGTACCACAGGCTGCCCAGCTGGAAGCCGAGGTAGGGGGCGTCGCTGACCGGGATGGTGATGATCAGCGCCTGGTCGGGTCGCAGGTCCCAATGACCCACCGAGGAATACTGGGTCGCCAGCCCGCCCGGGGTCAACCGCGGCGCCACCATGGTGTTGACCGGCAGATTGTCATAGAACCACTGCGGAAACTGCAGCCAGGTCTTCACCCGCTGCACCAGTTGCTTTCCGGCTGTGGCGTAGCGCTTTTCGATCAGCTCGCGAGTCAGCGGCGGCGGCGCGGTGCCGGCGGTGTCGAGCCTGGAGATGGCGAGCGTGCCGCGCTGGGCCGCCCAGTCGCCGTAGACCTCGCGGATCACCAGCTGTCCCGCGTTGGTCGGTCGGACCCGCCACTCGAACGCGCCGTCCGCGTCGATCTGCAGCTCGCGGTCGTCGAATGCGGCCTGGCTGACGGGCACGAAGTCGTCGGTGTATTCACCGCCGAGCAGTTGGAAGCTCAGGTCGGTGGTGGTGCCGCGCCGGCCGGTGACCAGGTACTCGTGGCCGGCGTGCACACGGGTGCCGAAGTAGAGCGTGTCCGGGTTGTCCAGGCCCATCTTGGTGAACGGCCCGGTGCCCGACTGCAGGAAGGGGTGATCGCGGTCGTAGTCGAACGCCAGATGCACACAGCCCGAGACGCAGCCGGCGAGGTACTGCAGCCCTTCCAGCAGGTCGGCCTCGGACTCGATGAACGGCGCGGCGGCCACCAGAGCCTCGGCCTCGGCGATCGCGGACGTCAGGGGTTCAGAGAACACGCCTTGACGCTAGAACGTGTTCTACTTTTTCGTCAATGGCGAACATTCCCGCGTGTCGTCCGCGGTCACCGACGACGAGCGCGGCTCACTACGACGTGCACCGCTGCGACAGGTCGATCAGGTGCTGCCGCACGTCGGGATGCCGGTTCAGGTAGTCCAGGACGTTGGGGCCGCCGCCCTCAGCCTCGGACCTGGCTTGCAGCTGCGCGTGAATGTCGGGATGCCGCTGCAGGTACGAGTCGATCGACTGCCCCACGGTCTGGTTGCAGGGGGCCGCGTCGGCGGTGCCCGCCACGGGCAGCGCGATCACGGTCGCGGCGGTCGCCACCAGCAGCCCCCGGGCGATCAGGCCGGCCACTTTGGATGTCGTACGCATGCACCAAAGATTACCCGCGGTCGCTATGCGTGGCCTGTGCGCTTTGCCGGGCCGGTCAGCGGCCGGCCGAGGCGCCTGCCTGCTGCTCGCGTTTGATCTCCAGCGCGATGTCGATGAGCTGGTCCTCCTGACCGCCGATGAGCTTGCGCTGACCAGCCCGGTGCAGCAGCTGGTGCGCCGGCACCCCGTAGCGCTCGGACTGGCGGATCGCGTGTTTGAGGAAGCTCGAGTACACCCCGGAGTAACCCATGATCAGGGCGTTGCGGTCCAGCAGGCACTCGGCGGGCATCGCCGGGGCCACCACCTCCTCGGCGGCGTCGGCGATGTCGAAGAAGTCGATGCCGGTCTTGACGCCGATCTTGTCGAACACCCCGATGAGCGCTTCGACCGGCGCGTTGCCCGCGCCGGCGCCGAACCGGCGGCACGAGCCGTCGATCTGCTTGGCGCCCGCCCGCACGGCCTCCACGCTGTTGGCCACGCCGAGCCCGAGGTTCTCGTGCCCGTGGAAGCCCACCTGGGCGTCGTCGCCGAGCTCGGCGACCAGCGCCGCCACCCGGTCGCGCACGCCCTCGAGGACCAGCGCACCGGCGGAGTCCACGACGTAGACGCACTGGCACCCCGCGTCGGCCATGATGCGGGCCTGCTCGGCCAGCTTTTCCGGCGCGATGGTGTGCGACATCATGAGGAACCCGACGGTTTCCAACCCCAGCTCTCGGGCCAGGCCGAAATGCTGGATGGAGACGTCGGCCTCGGTGCAGTGCGTGGCGATCCGGCAGATCGAGCCGCCGTTGTTCTGGGCCTCCTTGATGTCCTCCTTGGTGCCCACGCCGGGCAGCATCAGGAAGGCGATCTTGGCCTCTTTGGCGGTCTGCGCGGCGAGCTTGATCAGCTCCTGCTCCGGGGTTTTGGAGAACCCGTAGTTGAAGCTGGAACCGCCCAGCCCGTCGCCGTGGGTGACCTCGATGACCGGCACGCCGGCGGTGTCGAGGGCCGCCACGATGGCCCCGACCTCCTCGGCGGTGAATTGGTGGCGCTTGTGGTGCGAGCCGTCGCGCAGCGACGTGTCGGTCATCCGGACGTCCCAGATGGGGTTGAAGAAGATATCGGAGGTCATGCCTGGGCTCCTTGCGTGGCGGCGCCGAGGGATTCCCGGGCGATCTCCTCGCCGACCTTGGTGGCCGCGGCGGTCATGATGTCGAGGTTGCCGGCGTAGGGGGGCAAATAGTCCCCGGCGCCTTCCACCTCGACGAAGGTGGTGACGACGGCCTGGCCGCCGGAATGCACCGACGGCTCGTCGAACTGGGGCTCGTTGAGCAGCCGATAGCCGGGCACGTAGGTCTGCACTTCGGCCACGACGTCGCGGATCGACTGCGCGATCGCGTCGCGGTCGGCGTCGGTGGGGATGGCGCAGAAGATGGTGTCGCGCATGATCATTGGCGGGTCGGCCGGGTTCAAGATGATGATCGCCTTGCCGCGCCGAGCGCCGCCGATGGTCTCGACGCCCTTGCTGGTGGTCTTGGTGAACTCGTCGATGTTGGCGCGGGTGCCGGGTCCGGCGGACACCGACGCCACCGACGCCACGATCTCGGCGTAGGGCACCTCGACGACGCGGCTCACGGCGTAGACGATCGGGATGGTCGCCTGACCCCCGCAGGTGATCATGTTGACGTTGGGCGCGTCGAGGTGCTCGCGCAGGTTGGCGGGCGGGATGACCGCCGGGCCGACGGCGGCCGGGGTCAGGTCGATCGCCCGGATCCCCGCGGCCTCGTATTTGGGCGCGGCGTCGCGGTGCACGTACGCGCTGGTCGCTTCGAACACCAGGTCGGGCTTGTCCGGCTGGGCCAACAGCCAGTCGACCCCTTCGTGGGTCGTCTCCAGACCCAGCTTGCGGGCGCGGGCCAGGCCCTCGCTCTCGGGGTCGATGCCCACCATCCAGCGCGGTTCCAACCAATCCGACCGCAGCAATTTGTAGAGCAGGTCAGTGCTGATGTTTCCCGACCCGACAATGGCCACGCTCGCCTTAGCCGGCATGTAATCGCTCCTGTATTCAGCTATTGAATTCACGAATCGCTCGCAATTATTCGAACGACAACCTGACGGAACCGAGGCCAGTGAAGTCGGCGACGAATTCGTCGCCGGCGTGTGCATCTATCGCCCGCATGCATGACCCCGGCAATACCACGTCGCCTTTGTGCAACCGTACGCCGAAGCCGTCCACCTTGCGGGCCAGCCAAGCCACCGCGGTCACCGGGTTGCCCAGCACCGCGTCGCTGCGGCCCTGCGCCACCACCTCGCCGTTGCATTTGAGGACGGCGTCGATCGCCTTGAGATCGATGTCGTGGGGGGATACCCGACCCTGTCCGAGCACGAATCCCGCCGACGACGCGTTGTCGGCGATGGTGTCGCAGAGTTCGATCTTCCAATCGGTGATGCGGGTGTCGATCAATTCGATGGACGGGCAGACCGCCTCGGTGGCCGCCAACACGTCGTCCTCGGTGCAACCGGCGCCGGGCAGGTCCGCCTTGAGGATGAAGCCGACCTCCACCTCGACACGGGGATACAGGTAGCGGCTGGCCCGCACCGGGGTGTCTTCGAACAACTGCATCTCGTCGAGCAGGTGGCCGTAGTCGGGCTCGTCGACGCCCATCATCTGCTGGATCGCCTTCGACGACAGCCCGACTTTGTGGCCCAGCACCCGGGCGCCCTCGGCGACCCGCTGGCGGATGTTGATCAGCTGGATCTCGTAGGCGTCGACGACGTCGATCTCCGGGTGAGCAGCGGTGAGCGGGGCAATCGGTTCACGGCTCCGCTCGGCCTGCGCCAGCTCGGCGGCAAGCTCGTCACGTATCGCAACGTTGAGCATCTACGGAAGTCCCCTCGTACGGTTGACCGGCCCAGTAGCGCCCGGCCCGAGCAATTCTATAACGTGTTCTACATGACAGCACAGGAGCTCGACGTCGTCGTAGTCGGGAGCGGCGGAGCCGGCATGGTGGCCGCTCTCACGGCCGCGCATCAGGGACTTTCGACGGTAGTGATCGAGAAGGCTCCCCATTTCGGCGGCTCCACTGCGAGGTCGGGCGGCGGTGTCTGGATCCCCAACAACGACGTTCTCAAACGCGCCCGCGTCAAGGACACCCCGGAGGCGGCGCGCACCTATCTGCACGGGATCGTCGGCGACGTTGTCGAGGCCGAACGCATCGACACCTACCTCGAACGCGGACCCGAGATGCTGTCGTTCGTGCTCAAGCACGCGCCGCTGAAGATGTGCTGGGTGCCGCGGTATTCCGACTACTACCCCGAATCGCCCGGCGGCCGCGCCGAAGGCCGCTCGATCGAGCCGAAGCCGTTCGACGCCCGCAAGCTGGGCCCCGACGAAGCCGGGCTCGAACCCGCCTACGGCAAGGTGCCGCTCAACGTGGTCGTCATGCAGCAGGACTACGTGCGGCTCAACCAGCTCAAGCGGCATCCCCGCGGGGTGCTGCGCAGCCTCAAGGTGGGCGCGCGCACCATGTGGGCGAAGTCGACCGGTAAAAACCTCGTCGGCATGGGCCGCGCCCTGATCGCGCCGCTGCGGATCGGGTTGCAGCGGGCCGGTGTTCCGGTGCTGCTCAACACCGCGTTGACGGACCTCTACGTCGAGGACGGCGTGGTGCGCGGCGTCTACGTCCGCGACACCGGGGCTGCGGAGTCCGCGGAGCCGCGGCTGATCCGTGCCCGGCGCGGGGTGATCCTCGCCAGCGGCGGGTTCGAACACAACGAGCAGATGCGGGTGAAATACCAGCGCGCACCCATCACGACCGAGTGGACCGTCGGCGCGGTGGCCAACACCGGTGACGGCATCGTCGCTGCCGAAAAGCTGGGTGCCGCATTGGAATTGATGGAAGACGCCTGGTGGGGCCCGACGGTCCCGCTGGTGGGGGCGCCGTGGTTCGCGCTCTCGGAGCGCAACTCCCCCGGCTCGATCATCGTCAACATGTCGGGCAAGCGGTTCATGAACGAGTCGATGCCTTACGTCGAGGCGTGCCATCACATGTACGGCGGGGAGTACGGGCAGGGGCCGGGCCCCGGTGAGAACATCCCGGCGTGGCTGGTGTTCGACCAGCAATACCGCGACCGCTACATCTTCGCCGGATTGCAGCCCGGACAACGTATTCCGCGCAAGTGGCTGGAATCCGGCGTCATCGTGCAGGCCGACACCCTCGAGGAGCTCGCCCAGAAGGCGGGGCTGCCGGCGGCCGAGTTGTCGGCGACCGTGGAGCGATTCAATGGGTTCGCCCGGTCCGGGGTCGACGAGGACTTCCAGCGCGGGCTGAGCGCCTACGACCGCTACTACGGTGACCCCACGAACAAGCCGAATCCGAACCTCGGCGAGCTGCGGCACGCGCCGTATTACGCCGCCAAGCTGGTGCCCGGCGACCTGGGCACCAAGGGTGGGGTGCGCACCGACGTCCACGGCCGGGCGCTGCGCGACGACGGCAGCGTCATCGAGGGGCTGTATGCCGCGGGCAATGTCAGTTCCCCGGTGATGGGCCACACCTACCCGGGACCGGGCGGCACCATCGGACCGGCGATGACGTTCGGCTACCTGGCGGCGCTGCACATCGCGAAGGGGAATTGAGATGCCGATCGACGTTGACGTCGCGCTGGCGGCCGAGCTGGATCCCATCGAGTTCGCTTGGGAGAGCAGCGATGTGCAGCTCTACCACCTCGGACTCGGCGCCGGGGCGGACCCGATGAGCCCCCGAGAGTTGCGCTACCTCGTCGACGACACCCCGCAGGTGCTGCCGACGTTCGGCAACGTCGCGGCCACCTTCCACGTCACCAAGCCGCCGACGGTGCGCTTCCCCGGCATCGACATCGAACTGGGCAAGGTGCTGCACGCCAGCGAGCGGGTCGAGGTGCCGGCGCCGCTGCCCCCGTCGGGTTCGGCCACGGCGGTCACCCGGTTCACCGACATCTGGGACAAGGGCAAAGCCGCGGTGTTGTGGAGCGAGACGACGGTGAGCGCCCCCGACGGGACGCTGCTGTGGACGCAGAAGCGGTCGATCTTCGCCCGCGGGGAAGGCGGCTTCGGCGGCGAGCGCGGGCCGTCGACGTCCGACGCGACGCCGGACCGGGCGCCCGACCTGGAGGTCGCGGTGCCGATCCTGCCGCAGCAGGCCCTGCTGTACCGGCTCTGCGGCGACCGCAACCCGCTGCATTCCGACCCCGAATTCGCTGCGGCGGCAGGCTTTTCGCAGCCCATCCTGCACGGGCTGTGCACCTACGGCATGACGTGCAAGGCGATCACCGACGCGGTGCTCGACGGCGACGCCACAGCCGTCGCGGCCTACGGCGCGCGCTTCGCCGGGGTCGCGTTCCCCGGCGAGACGCTGCGGGTCGGCATCTGGAAGGACGACGGCCGCTTCCTGGCGAGCGTTGTCGCGCCCGCGCGCGACAACGCCGTGGTGCTCAGCGGCGTCGAGTTGGTGCCGGCTTAGGTCCTCGAGCGTCTAGCGACCCGACCCCACCCGAGCCCACCACCCGAGTGTGAAGTTAGCTTCACGTTCGCCTGCCAGCGTGAAAGTAGCTTCACGCTCGACGGGCACGGGCGGCGCGTACTCGCCGGACGATATCGGCGGGGCGGTCACCAGCGACCACCCGGATGACGATCCAGCCGAGGCCCTCGAGCATCTCCAATCGCCGGACGTCCCAGGTGTATTGCCGACGGTCGTTGCGGTGTTGCTCACCGTCATACTCGGCCGCGACTTTGACGTCTTCCCAGCCCATATCCAGATAAGCCACCGGCTCACCGAAGTGATCGAAAACTGGGATCTGCGTCTGAGGCGGCGGTAAACCCGCGTGGACGAGCACGACGCGCAGCCACGACTCCTTCGGAGACTGTGCCCCACTATCGAAAAGTGCGAGGGCCTCCCTTGCCTGCACGATGCCGCGGCGGCCCGAGTACCGTTCCGCGAGCAACTCGACATCCGCGGCCTTGATTCGTGTGGCTCGAGCCAATGCGTCGATGCCCGCAACCGCGGCGGTGGTCGGATACCAGCAGCCGATATCCAGAGCCGTCCTGGCTGGTGAGGTCACGGAGATCCCTGCGATGGCGGTGATCTCGTCTTCCTCGATACGGTCCGCGTGAGCCCGAATGCCGGCTTGACGGTGGCGGTTGTCGTGAATGAGGTCCACCACGGTCCCGCCCTCGACCCATTTGCTCCCGTGTAGCGCCGCTGCGGAAAACCCGGCGACCACACCCTGACGGCCCGTCCAAAGCCATCCGGCCCGCGCGCGCAGGGCGGCAGTAACGTCGGCATCCCGACTGACGTAGACGTCTCGGAAAAGTCGGGTATAGCCGCCGGACAACTGACCCCTGGTCAGTGAGCCTCGAGCGATGGCCTCGCTACCAAGGAATGGCTCACCCACGACCGCAGCGTCGCATGAGTCACTCGCTTCGTCACTTCACTGGTACGAGTGTGCCGTTAGTTTCACACTCGACGCCGAGCGTGAAACTAAGTGCACGCTCGGCGGTAAAGGGAGGCGCGCCGCCGAGGCGCGCCGCCGAAGCGCGCCGGCGAGGCGCGCCGGCGAGGCGCGCCGACGACTCAGCCCAGGATCAGGCCCGAGGTCGGCACGCCGGTGCCGGCGGTGACCAGCACGTGCTCGACGTCGGGCACCGGGTTCACCGACGTGCCGCGCAGCTGCCGCACGCCCTCGGCGATGCCGTTCATGCCGTGGATGTAGGCCTCCCCGAGCTGCCCGCCGTGGGTGTTGATGGGCAACCGGCCGCCCACCTCGATCGCGCCGTCGGCGATGAAGTCCTTCGCCTCGCCGCGCCCGCAAAACCCCAACTCCTCCAACTGAATCAGGGTGAACGGGGTGAAGTGGTCGTAGAGGATCGCCGTCTGGATGTCGGTCGGCCGGAGACCGGACTGTCCCCACAGCTGCTGCCCGACCACGCCCATTTCGGGCAGGCCGAGCTCGGGGCGGTAGTAGCTCACCATCGTGTACTGGTCGGGGCTCGACCCCTGGGCCGCCGCCTCGATGACCGCCGGCCGCTGCTTGAGGTCGCGCGCCCGCTCGGGCGAGGTCACCACGATCGCCACCGCCCCGTCCGTCTCCTGGCAGCAATCCAGCAGCCGCAACGGCTCGGCGATCCACCGCGAATTCTGGTGATCCTCGATGGTGATCGGCTTTTCGTAGAAATAGGCCTTCGGATTCTTGGCGGCGTGCTTGCGGTCGGCGACCGAGATCGCGCCGAAGTCACGGCTGGTCGCGCCCGAGAGGTGCATGTAGCGCTGGGCGATCATCGCCACCTGCGCCGCGGGCGTGGACAGGCCGTGCGGATAGGAGAACGAATTGTCGGCCGTCGTCGAATCGGCTTGCACGCCAGCGCTTCCAGCTAACCGGGTCTGCACCTGACCGAACCGCATGCCGGAACGCTCGTTGAACGCCCGGTACGCCACCACGACGTCGGCCACCCCGGTGGCCACGGCGATCGCGGCCTGCTGGACGGTCGCGCACGCGGCGCCGCCGCCATACCCGATCTGCGAGAAGAACTTCAGGTCCCCGATGCCGACCGCGCGCGCCACGGCCGTCTCGTTGTTGGTGTCCATGGTGAACGTCGTCAGGCCGTCCACGTCGGACGGGCTCAACCCGGCGTCGTCCAACGCGTCCAGCACGGCCTCGGCGGCCAACCGCAATTCGCTGCGACCGGAGTCCTTAGAGAAGTCGGTGGCGCCGATGCCGACGATCGCGGCCTTACCCGACAACATCTACGCGTCCCCGATCGTCAGCGTCGCCGTCGCGACGACGTGGTCACCAAGGCTGTTGCGGCCCACGATCTTGCACGTGATCAACCCGTCCTGGACGTCGGTCACCTCCCCGGAGAACGTCACCGTGTCGTAGGCATACCACGGCACCCCGAGCCGCAGGCCGATCGATTTGATCAACGCCGACGGCCCGGCCCAGTCGGTGATGTAGCGCTGCACCAGCCCGGTGTCGGTGAGGATGTTGACGAAGATGTCCTTGGAACCCTTGGCCTGCGCCAGGTCGCGGTCGTGGTGGACGTCCTGGAAGTCGCGGGTGGCGATCGCCGTCGAGATGATGAAGGTGGGGTCGCCGTAGAGCTTGAGCTCGGGCAGCGTCGTGCCCACTTCCACGGTTGGCGCGGTCATGCGTCAGGCTCCCAGGCGTAGAGGGTCCATTCCGGTCCGGAGTCACCGGCCGGGAAGTCGAGATACGTTGCGCGCACCGGCAATCCGATTCGCACCTCGGCGGGGTCGACGCCGCGCAGCTCACCGAGCATGCGCACGCCCTCCTCGAGCTCGACCAGCGCGATGACGAACGGCAACGTGCGGCCCGGCACCTTCGGCGCGTGGTGCACCACGAAGCTGAACACCGTGCCCTTGCCGCTGGCCACGACGTAGTCGATCGGGGCGGACTTGTCCTGCCACACCGCCGGCACCGGCGGGTGCTGCAGGCTGCCGTCGGGCCGCCGCTGAATCCTCAGCTCGTGCGCGTTGACGCCCTCCCAGAAGAAGGCGGTGTCGCGTGACATCGCGGGCCGCATCATGGCGTCGGGGTCCAGGTCCGCCGGGACCGCTGCCGCCGACGACTCCGCTTCCCGCGGCTTGAATTTCAGGATGCGCCAGTTCATCTCGGCGACGTCCTCGTCCCCGACCCGCCAGATGATGTGCTGGTTGATGAAGTAGCCCTCGCCCAGCCCGGTCTGCTTGGGACCGACGACGTCACCCATCTCGGAGGTGATGCTGACCTGCTCGCCGGGCCGCAGGTAGCGGTGGTAGGTCTGCTCGCAGTTGGTGGCGACCACGCCGATGTACCCGGCGTCGTCGAACAGCTGCATCATCGGGCCCATGGGGTCGTCGGTCGGCCGCTCGCCGCCCAGCCCGAACATGGTCCACACCTGAATCATGGCCGGGGGCGCGACGATTCCCGGGTGACCGACGGCGCGGGCCGCCGCCTCGTCGACGTAGATCGGGTTGCGGTCGCCGAGCGCCTCCACCCAGTTGTTGATGATCGGCTGGTTCACCGGGTCGCGGCCCGCCCGCGGCTTGGGGCCGCCGGCGGCCTTGATCTCGGCGATGGCCTCCTGGATGTCGGTCATCGCGGCACCCGCGGCACCTTGAGGCCGGACGCGGCGATCATCTCCCGCATGACTTCGTTGACGCCGCCGCCGAAGGTGATGACCAGGTTGCGCTTGGTCTGCGAGTCCAGCCAGTCGAGCAGCTCGGCGGTTTCCGGCTCGGCGGGGTTGCCGAACCGGCCGACTATCTCCTCGGCGAGCCGTCCGATGTATTGGATGCGTTCGGTACCAAAGACTTTCGTGGACGCGGCGTCGGCCACGTTGATGTCCTCGCCGGCGGCGGCGACCTGCCAGTTCAGCAGCTCGTTGATCCGCCACATGGAGTAGATCTCACCGAGCGCGCGCTTGACCTCGGAGTGGTCGATGGGCGTGACGCCGTCGCCGCCGGGCTTGGACGCCCACGCGTGCAGCCGGTCGTAGATTCCCGCGATGCGCCCCGCCGGTCCCAGCATCACCCGCTCGTTGTTGAGCTGCGTGGTGATCAGCCGCCAGCCGCCGTTCTCCTCGCCGACCAGCATGTCGGCCGGCACCCGGACGTCGTTGTAGTAGGTCGCGTTCGTGTGGTGCGCGCCATCGGACAGGATGACCGGCGTCCAGGAGAATCCGGGGTCCTTGGTGTCGACGATGAGGATCGAAATCCCCTTGTGTTTCACGGCTTCGGGATCGGTGCGGCAGGCCAGCCAGATGTAGTCGGCATCGTGGCCGCCGGTGGTCCACATCTTCTGGCCGTTGACGATGTACTCGTCGCCGTGGCGCACGGCGGTGGTGCGCAGCGACGCCAGGTCGGTGCCGGCCTCGGGCTCGCTGTAGCCGATCGCGAAGTGCACCTCGCCGGCCAGGATCGCGGGCAGAAACTTCTTCTTCTGCAGTTCGCTGCCGAACTGCTGCAGCGTGGGGCCGACGGTCTGCAGGGTCACCGCGGGCAGCGGCACGTCGGCCCGCTGCGCCTCGTTGACGAAGATCGACTGCTCGATGGGGCCGAAACCCAGACCGCCGAACTCCTTGGGCCAGCCCACGCCGAGCTTGCCGTCGCGGCCCATCCGGCGGATGACCGCGCGGTAGGCCTCGTTGTGCCGGTCCTGCTCCATCGCCTTCATCTCGTCGGTCGAGATCAGGTTCGAAAAGTACTGGCGCAGTTCGGCTTGCAGCTGTCGCTGCTCGGGGGTCAGTTCGATGAACATTGCGCTCCCACCAGGTCGAGGCGATGCGACGGCCCGCCCAGCAGCCGGGTCAGGTCTTTGATCGTGGAATAGTACCGGTGCATCGGATAAGTGATGTCCATGCCCATGCCGCCGTGCAGGTGGTGGCAGGTCTGCATGACCGGCGGTGCCTGCGAGGTGAGCCAGTAGCCGAGGACGTCGAGGTCCGCGTCGGCGTCGCGGCCCTCCGAGAGCCGCCACACCACCGACTTCGCCACCAGATCGATGGTGCGCGAGGCGATGTAGACCTCGGACAGTTGGGCCGCCACGGTCTGGAACGTCGACAGCGGCTTGCCGAACTGCTTGCGGTTGGCCACGTAATCGGCGGTCAGCCGCAGCGCCCCGGCCACCAGCCCGTCGGTGTAGGCGCCGATCAGCGCCAGCGCCAACTGGTTGACCCGGTGCGGTGCGGCGCCGGCCAGCACGTCGAACTCGTCGACCGCCACGTCGGCGAAGGTGACCGTATACTCCTGCGAGGCGTTCGACGTCGGCGTCTTGGCGAGCCGCACACCGTCGGCCCTCGGGGAGACCACGACGACCGCGTTGTCGGCGGTCACGACGATCCAGTCCGCCGAGTCGGCGTAGGGCACAGCGACTTTCGTCCCCGCCAACCGGCCGTTGGCCAAGGTGGTCGACGGGCGGTCGGGCAGCGCGGCACCCGGCTCGCTGAGCGCGGCCGTCAGCAGGCCGCCCTTGGCGACGTCGGCCAGGAACCGGTCCTGCTGCTCGTCGGTGGCCAGGTCCAGCAGCGGCACCACACCGAAACCCAGCGTGGCCAGCGCCGGGGTGATGGCGCCGTGGCGGCCCACCTCGGTCAGGACCGTCGCGACCTCGGGCAGGCCGACGCCGTCGCCGCCGAGGCGTTCGGGCACCGGCAGCGCAGCGACGCCGCCGCTGACCAGCGCGTCCCAACTCAGATCCCGGTTCAGGACGGACGTCACCACGTCGGCGACGGCCTGCTGCGTCGCAGTGAGATTGAAGTCCATCAGGACGTCACCGCATGCTTGCCGCTGTAGTCGACCTGCCAGTGCTTGATGCCGTTGAGCCAGCCCGACCGCAACCGCTCGGGCTCGCCGATCGGCTTGAGGTCCGGCATGTGATCGGCGACCGCGTTGAAGATCAGGTTGATCGTCATCCGGGCCAGGTTGGCGCCGATGCAGTAGTGGGCGCCCGTGCCGCCGAAACCGACATGCGGGTTGGGGTCCCGCAGGATGTTGAAGGAGTGCGGGTCGTCGAAGACCTCTTCGTCGAAATTGGCCGAGCGGTAGGACATTACGACCCGCTGGCCCTTCTTGATCCGCACCCCGGCCAACTCGGTGTCCTCGTTGGCGGTGCGCTGGAAGGCCGACACCGGAGTCGCCCACCGGATGATCTCGTCGGCCGTGGTCGTCGGGCGCTCCCGCTTGAACAGCTCCCACTGGTCGGGGTGGTTCGCCATGGCGATCATGCCGTGGGTGATCGAGTTGCGCGTGGTTTCGTTGCCCGCCACCGCGAGCATCACGACGAAGAACCCGAACTCGTCGTCGGAGAGCTTCTCGCCGTCGATGTCGGCCTGGATCAGGGTGGTCACGATGTCGTCGGTGGGGTTTTGGTTGCGCTCGGCGGCCATGGCCATCGCGTAGGTGATCAACTCCAGCGACGACTGCGCGGGGTCGACGTCGGCGTACTCGGGGTCGGTGCCGCCGGTCATCTCGTTGGACCAGCGGAACAGCTTGTCGCGGTCCTCCTGCGGGACGCCGAGCAGGCCGGCGATGGCCTGCAGCGGCAGTTCACACGAGACCTGTTCGACGAAGTCGCCGCTGCCCTCCGTCGCCGCGGTCTTGGCGATGTTCTGGGCGCGTTGAGCCAACTCGGCCTCCAACCGGCCGATGGCCCGCGGCGTGAACCCGCGCGAGATGATCTTGCGCAGCCGGGTGTGGTGCGGCGCGTCCATGTTGAGCATGACGCTGCGCTGCAACTCCACCTGTTCCCGCTTCATCTCCGGCGGCCAGGTCGGGATGGCGCCGTTCAGCCAGCTCGAGAAGATGTCGCTGCGCTTGGACACCTCCTTGACGTCGGCGTGCTTGGTCACGAGCCAGTAGCCGTAATCCTCGAAGCCGCCGGCGCCGTCGGGGATGTCGACCCAGTGGATCGGCTCCGCCTTGCGCAGCTGGGCGAGTTCCTCGACCGGCAGGCCGGCGAGGTTGACGTCGGGGTCCAGGAAATCGAAGTCGGCGGGGATGTTCGGGGGTGCCATGTGAAGTGAGCTCCTTTTACAACACTAATTGCAACGTGTTCTAGTGCCAGTAAAACACGGCTCCTGCGCAGATAAAAGGCAGGTCATCATCCTCGCTTGTCAGACTAATGAAACGTGTTCTAGCCTGACGGAATGGGTATCCCGGTAATCGTCGAAGCAACTCGCAGCCCGATCGGCAAGCGCAACGGATGGCTGTCGGGGCTGCACGCCACCGAGCTGCTGGGCGCCGTGCAGAAGGCCGTGGTGGACAAGGCCGGCATCGACGCGGGCGACGTCGAGCAGATCGTCGGCGGCTGCGTGACACAGTACGGCGAGCAGTCCAACAACATCACCCGGGTTAGCTGGCTGGTGGCCGGGTTGCCCGAGCACGTCGGGGCGATGACCGTGGACTGCCAGTGCGGCAGCGGCCAGCAGGCCAACGGCTTGGTCGCCGGCCTGATCGCCGCGGGCGCCATCGACATCGGCATCGCGTGCGGGATCGAGGCCATGAGCCGCGTCGGCCTTGGCGCCAACGCGGGCCCGGACCGCAGCATCCTGCGGCCCGCCTCCTGGGACATCGACCTGCCCGACCAGTTCACCGCCGCCGAGCGAATCGCCAAGCGCCGCGGCATCACCCGCGAGGACATCGACCAATTCGGCTACGACTCGCAGGCCAAGGCCCGGCAGGCCTGGGACGAGGGCCGGTTCGACCGCGAGATCTCCCCGATCGAGGCGCCCGCCCTCGACGAGAACAAGCAGCCGACGTCGGAGCGCGTCACCATCTCGCGCGACCAGGGGCTGCGCGAGACGACCCTGTCGGGCCTGTCCGCGCTGAAACCGGTGCTGGACGGCGGGATTCACACGGCGGGGACGTCGTCGCAGATCTCCGACGGCGCGGCCGCCGTGCTGTGGATGGACGAGGACAAGGCCAAGGCACTCGGCCTGCGGCCGCGGGCCCGCATCATCAGCCAGGCGCTGGTCGGTGCCGAGCCCTACTACCACCTCGACGGGCCGGTCCAGTCGACGGCCAAGGTGCTCGAGAAGGCCGGTATGAAGATGGGCGACATCGACCTCGTCGAGATCAACGAGGCGTTCGCGTCGGTGGTGTTGTCCTGGGCACGGGTGCACGAGCCGGACATGGCCAAGGTCAACGTCAACGGCGGCGCCATCGCCTTGGGCCACCCGGTCGGCAGCACCGGCAGCCGGTTGATCACCACCGCGCTGCACGAGCTCGAGCGCACGGACCAGACGACCGCGTTGATCACCATGTGCGCCGGCGGCGCGCTGTCCACCGGCACGATCATCGAGCGCATCTAGTCCTTGGTGACCGTTCCCGACGAACGCCGGATCGCCGCGGCGCAGTCCTACATCGACGCGCTGGTCAGCCACGACGGCGCGGCCGTTCCGTTCGCGCCCGGCTGCGTGCGCATCGAACAGGGCATCAAGACCGGATTTTCCGGTAAGCACCTGCGGCGCAGCCTCACTCGCGGACCGCAGTACCGGGTCATCGCCGCGGCGACACCCCCGGAGTTCTCCATCGCCGGTGACGAGGTGCGCGCCGTGTACGACGTGGTGACCAAGGCCGCCCTCGGCGGCCGCCGGGTCGCGGCGCACGTCGACGAGACGTTCGTCATCCCCGCCCAGGGCGCCGGCGGTGACGCCCAGATCCAGCACATCACCGTACGTTTGCAGCCGTTCCTGCGGCGGGAGGCCTGAGATGGAAAAACCGAAGTCCCTCAACGCGCCCTGGGTCACCTTCTTGATGAAGTGGATGGCCAAGGGCAACACGTGGATCTACCGGCGCAGCAACGGACGCTTCGGCGGCACGTTCCAGAAGGCCCCGGTGGCGCTGCTGACCACGATCGGCCGCAAGAGCGGTGAGCCGCGGGTGAGCCCGCTGCTGTACCTGCGCGAGGGCGATCGCGTCGTGCTGGTTGCCTCCCAGGGCGGCCGCGACAAACACCCGCTGTGGTATCTGAACCTCAAGGCCAACCCGGACGTCACGGTGCAGATCAAGAACGAGGTGCTGCGGCTGCGGGCCCGCGACGCCAACGCCGAAGAGCGCGAAGAATATTGGCCGAAACTGGAGGCCATGTACCCCTCGTTCAAGGACTACCAGTCCTGGACCGATCGGGTGATCCCGATCGTGCTCTGCGACCCTCGCTAGGCCCCGTAGACCGGCACCGGCCGGCGCGCCTTGGCGAGCAGGTCGGCGACCACTCGCCCGAGCTCGGCGGGGTCCCATCTCGCGCCCTTGTCGATCTCCGGGCCGTGCGCCCAGCCCTCCGCGACGCGGATCTTGCCGCCCTCGAGCTCGAAGACCTTGCCGGTGACGTCGCGGGCCTCCGCGCTGCCCAGCCAGACGACCAACGGCGCGATGTTCTCGGGCGCCATGGCGTCGAATTCCTGGTCCTGCGTGGACATCATCTCGGCGAACACCGTCTCCGTCATGCGGGTGCGGGCCGACGGCGCGATGGCGTTGACGGTGACGCCGTAGCGGCCCATCTCGGCCGCGGCCACGAGCGTGAGCGCCGCGATGCCGGCCTTGGCCGCGCTGTAGTTGCCCTGCCCGACGCTGCCCTGCAACCCGGCGCCGGAGCTGGTGTTGATGATGCGGGCGTCGACGGTCTCGCCCGCCTTGGACTGCGCCCGCCAGTAGGCGGCGGCGTGCCGCGTGGTGGCGAAGTGCCCCTTGAGGTGCACGGCGACGACGGCGTCGAACTCTTCCTCGCTGGTGTTGGCGATCATCCGGTCGCGCACGATGCCGGCGTTGTTCACCAAAACGTCCAAGCGGCCGAAGTTGTCGACCGCGGAAGCGATCAGGCCCGCCGCCTGGTCCCAGTCCGCGACGTTGGACCCGTCCGCGATGGCCTCGCCGCCCGCGGCGGTGATCTCGTCGACCACACCCTGGGCGGCGCTGCCGCCACCGGCCGGCGAGCCGTCCAGGCCCACCCCGATGTCGTTGACCACCACGCGCGCGCCCTCTTCGGCGAAGGCCAGCGCATGCGCGCGACCGATCCCGCCGCCGGCCCCGGTGACGATGACGACGCGGCCGTCAACTATTCCCATTTTCCGCCCATTCTGTTCGGATCCTCTACTTGATCGCGCTGGCGTTCGTGGTGGCCAGGTAGTGCGGCGGCTCCCCGCCGCCGTGCACCTCCAGCGACGCGCCACTGATGTACGACGCGGCGTCCGAGGCCAAAAAGGCCGCGGCCCAACCAATGTCGGTCGGCTGGGCCAACCGGCCCAGCGGTACGTTTCGCGAAATCGCGGCGATCGAGTCGGCGTCGCCGTAGAACAGCTCGGACTGCTCGGTCTCCACCATGCCGACCACGCAGGCGTTCACCCGGACCTTGGGCCCCCATTCGACGGCCAGGGTCTGCGTCAGGCTTTCCAGGCCGGCCTTCGCGGCCCCGTACGCCCCGGTTCCGGGGGACGGGCGGCGGCCGGACAGGCTGCAGATGTTGACGATCGAGCCACCCCCGGCCTGGGCCTGCATCTTCTCGTTGGCGCACTGCGAAACCAGCAGCGCACCAATCAGATTGAGTTCGATGATCTTACGGTTGAACTTGGCGCTGGACTCTGCGGTCAGCACGAACGGCGAGCCCCCGGCGTTGTTCACCACGGCGTCGAGCCGACCGTGATTGTCGACGATCGAATCGATGAGCGCCGTCACGGCCTCGTCGTCGCGGACGTCGCAGGAGTGAAACTCATACGGCAAGCCCTCCACCGGCCGGCGGGCGCAGGTGATCACCGTCGCGCCCTGCTGGGCGAAGACCGCGCTGATCCCCGCGCCGACGCCGCGCACGCCGCCGGTCACCAGAACCACCCGTCCGGCCAATCCCAGGTTGATGGCGTCGGGTGCTTCGGCGCGAGTCACTGTGCTAGCGTACCAAGCAAGTGCTTGCTTAGGTAGTTGCCCCACCCGCCCCACAAGGAAGTGGCACCGTGACCATCACCCCCACCACCGTCGAACCGGGCATCGTCGCGGTCACCGTCGACTTCCCGCCCGTCAACGCCATCCCGTCGCGCGGCTGGTTCGAGCTCGCCGACGTCGTCACCGCGGCCGGCCGGGACCCCGCCACGCACGTCGTCATCTTGCGCGCCGAGGGCCGCGGCTTCAACGCCGGTGTCGACATCAAAGAGATGCAGCGCACCGAGGGCTTCACCGCCCTGATCGACGCGAACCGCGGCTGCTTCGCCGCCTTCCGCGCGGTGTACGAATGCGCGGTGCCCGTCGTCGCCGCGGTCAACGGCTTCTGCGTCGGCGGCGGCATCGGCCTGGTCGGCAATTCCGACGTCATCGTCGCCTCCGACGACGCCACCTTCGGCCTGCCCGAGGTGGAGCGGGGCGCGCTCGGTGCGGCCACCCACCTCTCCCGGTTGGTACCGCAGCACCTGATGCGCCGGCTGTTCTTCACCGCCGCCACGGTCGACGCCGCCACCCTGCATCACTTCGGTTCGGTGCACGAGGTGGTGCCGCGCGCGGAGCTCGACGAGGCCGCGCTGCGGGTGGCCCGCGACATCGCGGCCAAGGACACCCGCGTGATCCGGGCGGCCAAGGAGGCGCTGAACCTGATCGACGTGCAGCGGGTGAACTCCAGTTACCGCATGGAGCAAGGGTTCACGTTCGAGCTCAACCTCGCGGGGGTGGCCGACGAGCACCGCGACGCATTCGCCGGCACCGCGAAGGGCAAGAAGTAATGGCCGACAAGCGGACCACGCTGGACGAGGCCGTCGCGCAACTGCGCAGCGGCATGACCATCGGCATCGGCGGCTGGGGGTCGCGGCGCAAGCCGATGGCCCTGGTGCGCGCGCTGCTGCGCACCGACGTCACGGATCTGACGATCGTCACCTACGGCGGCCCAGACCTGGGGCTGCTGTGTTCGGCCGGCAAGGTCAAGCGCGTGTACTACGGATTCGTCTCGTTGGACTCGCCACCGTTCTACGACCCGTGGTTCGCCAAGGCCCGCACCACCGGGGCGATCGAGGCGCGCGAGATGGACGAGGGCATGCTGCGGTGCGGCCTGCAGGCGGCCGCGAACCGGTTGCCGTTCCTGCCGATCCGCGCCGGCCTGGGCAGCTCGGTGCCCGACTTCTGGGAGGGCGAGCTGGCCACGGTGACCAGCCCGTACCCCGCCCCCGATGGCGGGCACGAGACGCTGATCGCCACGCCCGCGCTACGGCTCGACGCGGCCCTGGTACACCTGAATCTCGGTGACGCCCAAGGCAATGCGGCCTACACGGGCATCGACCCGTACTTCGACGACCTGTTCCTCATGGCCGCCGACAGGCGACTGCTCTCCGTCGAGCGGGTGGTCGCCACCCAGGAGCTGGTCAAGGCCGTGCCACCGCAGGCGCTGCTGGTCAACCGAATGATGGTCGACGCGGTCATCGAGGCGCCCGGCGGCGCCCACTTCACCACGGCGGCACCGGATTACGGGCGCGACGAGAAGTTCCAGCGGCATTACGCCGAGGCGGCCGCCACCGACGAGGGCTGGCAACGGTTCGTCCAGACCTACCTGTCGGGCAGCGAAGAGGACTACCAGGCGGCAGTGCGCACGTTCAACAAGGAGGCTCACCAGTGAGCAGCACCCGCGCCGAAGTCTGCGCCGTCGCCTGCGCCGAATTGTTCCGGGACGCCGGCGAAATCATGATCAGCCCGATGGCGAACATGGCGTCGGTGGGCGCCCGGCTGGCCCGCCTGACCTTCTCCCCCGACATCGTGCTCACCGACGGCGAGGCCCAATTGCTGGCCGACACCCCGGCGCTGGGCGCCGCGGGTGCGGTCGAGGGCTGGATGCCGTTTGGCCGGGTCTTCGAGACCCTGTCCTGGGGGCGGCGGCACGTCGTGATGGGCGCCAACCAGGTCGACCGGTTCGGCAACCAGAACCTGTCGGCGTTCGGCCCGCTGCAACAGCCGACCCGCCAGATGTTCGGCGTCCGGGGGGCACCCGGCAACGCCGTCAACCACGCGACCAGCTACTGGGTGGGCAACCACTCAAAGCGGGTGTTCTGCGAGGCCGTCGACATCGTGTGCGGCATCGGCACCGACAAGATCGACGCGGACAACCCGGCCTTCCGCTTCGCCAACCCGTACCGGGTGGTGTCCAACCTCGGCGTGTTCGACTTCGACGGCCCGGACCGGACCATGCGGGCGCTGAGCCTGCACCCCGGAGTGTCCCCCGATGACGTGCGCGAGGCCACCTCCTTCGACGTCGCCGGCCTGGACGAGGCCGAGGAGACCCGACTGCCCACCGACGACGAGCTGCGCCTGATCCGGGAGGTCATCGACCCGAAGTCGTTGCGGGACAGGGAAATTCGGTCATGACCGGCCGGCACCCACATCGCTTCGCGCTGCGCCGTCGGCGGTGGCTATGAGATTGCGCACGCCGCTGACCGACCTGATCGGCATCGAGCACCCGGTGGTGCAGACCGGCATGGGCTGGGTGGCCGGTGCGCGCCTGGTCTCGGCCACCGCCAACGCCGGCGGCCTGGGCATCCTGGCCTCGGCCACGATGAACCTGGACGAACTCGCGACCGCCATCGCCAAGGTCAAGGCCACCACCGACAAGCCGTTCGGGGTGAACATCCGCGCCGACGCCGCCGACGCGGGCGACCGCGTCGACCTGATGATCCGTGAGGGCGTCAAGGTGGCCTCGTTCGCGCTGGCCCCCAAACAGGAACTCATCGCGAGGCTCAAAGAGGCCGGGGCCGTGGTCATCCCGTCGATCGGCGCCGCCAAGCACGCCCGCAAGGTCGCCGCGTGGGGCGCCGACGCGATGATCGTGCAGGGCGGTGAGGGCGGCGGCCACACCGGTCCCGTCGCCACCACCCTGTTGTTGCCGTCGGTCCTCGACGCCGTGCAGGGCAGCGGAATCCCGGTGATCGCCGCGGGCGGCTTCTTCGACGGGCGCGGCCTGGCCGCGGCGCTGTCCTACGGCGCCGCCGGGGTCGCGATGGGAACCAGGTTCCTGCTCACCTCCGACTCCACCGTGCCCGACGCTGTCAAGCGCCGGTACCTGGAGGCCGCGCTGGACGGCACCGTCGTCACCACCCGGGTCGACGGCATGCCGCACCGCGTCCTGCGCACCGGCTTGGTCGAGAAGCTGGAGAACGGTTCGCCCATCCGGGGTTTGACCGCGGCCGTGCGCAACGCCGCGAAGTTCAAGAAGATGTCCCACATGACGTGGCGCTCCATGATCGCCGACGGCATGGCGATGCGGCACGGCAAGGAGCTGACCCTGGCTCAGGTGGTGATGGCGGCCAACACGCCGATGTTGTTGAAAGCCGGCCTGGTCGAAGGAAACACCGACGCCGGTGTGCTGGCCTCCGGTCAGGTGGCCGGCATCCTTGACGACCTGCCGTCGTGCGCCGAGCTGATCGAGGCGATCGTCGCCGACGCCGTCAAGCACCTGCAGTCGGCCGCCGCGCTCGTGCAGTAGGTCAGGACTCGACCACCAGCAGCGTGTGTCCGGTCGGATCCCGAAACCAGAACATCGGCGGCACCGGGTCGCCCATCCGGGATACCTGCGCGTCGACGTCGACGCCCAGCTCCTTCATCGCCGCGTGAGTAGCGTCGATGTCGTTGGTGGTCAACGTGATACCGGTGTTGGTCGGTTGCACCGGGCCGGCCTCCTCGGGTGGTGGGGCGAGCGCGACGCCCGTCGTCCCCGCGGGCGGATACACCTCGATCCACCGGTAGCCGCCGCCGAACGGGGTATCGGTGCGCTTTTCGAACCCGAGCGACTCGTAGAAGGCGACCGCCTTGTCCTGGTCGGGTGTCGCCACGCACACCAGGCTGATGGCCGTCAGGCCGGTCGTCGTGGTGGTCATCTCGCTCCTTCTGGTTGGGCGTCGGCGCCGTAGGCCCGCGCGATCTCCTTCGACCCGGCCCACCCGCTGTAGGTGGGCCGCTGGGGCCAGCCGTCCGGCGAGTCCTGCCACTGCTCCTGCCGGCCGTAGGGCAACACGTCGATCAGGGCGAACGAGTGGCCCAGCTGTTCGCACCCGCGGCCGTCGGTGTGCCAGGTGCGGAACGCCCGATCGCCGTGGCGCAGAAAGACGTTCACGGCGAAACCACCTCCCGGCGGAGCGCCGACGTCCGCGCCGAATGCGCTGTTGGCCGTCGAGTACCAGGTCATCGCGTTGCCCACCCGCCGCCGGTATTCCAGCGCCTCGTCGATGGGGCCTTGGGTGACGATGACGAAGCGCGCGTCGTAGTTGTCCAGGAACTCCAGGCGGGTGAACTGCGACGTGAAGCCGGTGCAGCCCGGGCACTGCCACTGCTCGCCCGGGAACCACATGTGGTTGTAGACAATCAGCTGCGACTTGCCGTCGAACACGTCGACCAGCCGCACCGGCCCGTCCGCGCCCTCGAGGATGTAGTCCGGCATGGCGACCATGGGCATCCGTCGGCGCTGCGCGGCGATCGCGTCGAGCTCCCGGGTGGCCGCCTTCTCCCGCACGCGCAGCGCGTCCAATTCGCGCTGCCACACCTGCCCATCCACGACGGGCGGCAATCCCACGCTGTCCACGACGAACCCTCCGGCAATGTTCACGCTGTCAACATGCTAATGTTCACACCGTACACTTGGCGGCCGAGAAGGGTCAAGAGTTGAGCACGCGCAAGACCGGTTACCACCACGGCGATCTGCGCGCGGCGTTGATCGACGCCGGCCTGCACCTGACGCGCACCGGGGGCCCGGAGGCCCTCACCATTCGGGAAGCGACTCGGCGCGTGGGCGTTTCGCCCAACGCGGCCTACCGCCACTTCGCCGACCGCGAAGCTCTGCTGGGCGCGGTGGCCATCGCGATCCAGCACCGGATGGCCGCGCGGATGCGGGTGCGTCAGGCGGGTCCGACCGAGCTGTTGCGGGCCGTCGGGACCGGCTATATCGAGTTCGCGCTGAACGAGCCGGGGTGGTTCGCGGTGGCGTTCTTCGGGAGCAGCGACACCAGCGAAGCATCAGCCGCCGCACCGTATCTCGCGTTGGTCGAGGCGCTCGACGCGATGCGGAAGGCGGGGGTATTGACGCGCGAACAACGCGACGGCGCCGAATGGCCCTGCTGGTCGGCGGTGCACGGCTTCGCCGAACTCGCCCTGCGGGGTCCGCTACGGCACGCGCGCCGTCAGGAGGTCGAGGCGCTGGCCGCGCGCACGGTCGACGACATCATCGCCGGGATTACAGCCGTTCGATGATGGTGACGTTGGCCGTGCCGCCGCCCTCGCACATGGTCTGCAGGCCGTAGCGGCCGCCGACACGCTCGAGCTCGTTGAGCATAGTGGCGAACAGTTTCGCGCCGGTGGCGCCCAGCGGGTGACCCAGGGCGATCGCGCCGCCGTTGGGGTTGACCTTTGCCGGGTCGGCCTTGATCTCCTTGAGCCAGGACAGCACCACCGGGGCGAACGCCTCGTTGATCTCCACGGTGTCGATGTCGTCGATCGACAGCCCCGTCTTCTCCAGCGCGTGGCGGGTCGCGGGGATGGGGCCGGTCAGCATGAACACCGGGTCCGCGGCGCGCGCGCTGATGTGGTGGATGCGGGCCCGCGGCGTCAGGTTGTGGTCCTTGACCGCCTGCTCGGAGGCCAGCAGCACCGCGCTGGCGCCGTCGGAGATCTGGCTGGCCATGGCCGCCGTCAAGCGGCCGCCGTCGACCAGCGTCTTGAGCCCGGCCATCTTCTCCAACGACGACTCGCGCGGGCCCTCATCGACGCGGAACGGCCCGGATTCGGTTTCCACGGTGATGATTTCGTTGTCGAAGTGGCCGCCGCGAATCGCCGCGAACGCGCGCTCGTGGCTGGTCAGCGCGTATTGCTCCATCTCCTCGCGGGAGATGTTCCACTTCTCGGCGATCAGCTCCGAGCCGCGAAACTGCGAGATCTCCTGGTCGCCGTAGCGGTGCAGCCACTGCTTGGACTCGTTGGTCGGCGAGGTGAATCCGAATTGCTCGCCGACGGTCATCGCCGACGAGATGGGGATCTGGCTCATGTTCTGCACGCCACCGGCGACGATGAGGTCGGCGGTGCCGGCCATGATCGCCTGCGCGCCAAACGAAATGGCCTGCTGGCTGGAGCCGCATTGCCGGTCCACGGTGACGCCGGGGACCTCCTCGGGGTAACCGGCGGCCAGCCAGGACAGCCGGGCGATGTTGCCCGCCTGCGCCCCGATGGCGTCGACACAACCGGCGATCACGTCGTCGACCGCGGCGGGGTCGACGTCGATCCGGTCGAGTAGCCCGCGCCACCCCAGCGCGCCGAGGTCCACGGGGTGCACGCCGGCCAGCGATCCGTTGCGCTTGCCGACCGCGGTACGTACAGCGTCGATGACGTACGCCTCAGCCATGGTGTCGCTCCTTCTCATCACTTCGTTGTGCGTCCTCGCCGATACGAGCCATGTTCAGACTCCCCTACCGTCGGGACAATCTTTGGTGATCCCGCCGAGCACGATGGCGAGGTATTGCTGGCCCACCTGTTCCGCGGTGAGCGGGCCGCCGGGTTTGTACCAGCGCACCGACACCCACGTGGTGTCGCGGATGAAGCGGTAGACCAGGTCGACGTCGAGGTCGGGCCGGAAGTAGCCGCCGTCGATGCCCTGGTGCAGCACCTCCAGCCACATCTTGCGCTGTTGCCGGTTGCGGTCCTCGAGGTAGGCGAACCGGGGCTGCGACAGCAACCGCTGGGCCTCGTCCTGGTAGATGACGACCTGGGCATGCCGGTCCTCGATCGCCTCGAAGGACGTCATGAACAGCCCCCGGAGCCGCTCCAGCGGATTGGATTCGACCTCGACGATCTCGCGGTAGCGGGCGAACAGCCAGTCCAGGAAGTCGCGCAGCAGCTCGTCGACCATCTCCTCTTTGGACGAGAAGTGGTGATACAGGCTGCCGGAGAGAATTCCGGCGCCGTCGGCGATGTCGCGCACCGTCGTGGCGCGCAGGCCCCGCTCGGCGAACATGGTCGCGGCGAGCCCCAGCAGCTCGTCGCGCCGGCTGTTCGCCTGACCGGTGACTCGGTCCACCCGGCAAGGATATCAACCAAGCGCTTGCTTGGCGAATGGCCAACCGGCGGTCCGGGCTACGTCAGCGCAGCGACACCGCCGGCGGGGTCTGCGACTCGTCGGCGGTCCCGGACACGAACGCGTTGACGACGCTCGTCTTGGTGTCGCCGGACCGCGTCTTGGCCGTCAGCGGGAACGTGACCTGCCCGGCGAAGTTGGCCTCGAGACGGTACGGGTCGAACACGGTGATCTTGACGCCCCCGACGTCCGGCGGGCCCCAGACCGCGGTCCCGTCCGCAAGGTCGTAGTCGTAGGCGTGCTGCGGGCAGTCGACCGGCCGCAACAGGTTGGACTGCGTGCACGCGGCCAGCGCGGCCGAGATCGCGGAGGCGGTCGCGGACAGTCCCTTGTCGCTGAGTTTGAAGTCGAGGTCGTTGAAGTACGAGCCGGAGACCGTCAGATTGTCCAGCAGGAACGGCTTTTTCGGGGCGACGGCCAGGTTCGAGTTGGTGCTGCCGACGTCCACCCAGCCCGGGAAGATGTACGCGGGCGCCGACCCGACCGGCCTGCCGAAGAACGTCGCGGTCTTCACGGCGGCCTGGTCGAGGCCGGCGTTGAGGGTGTCCACCTTGATCGCGGAGTGGTCCAGTTTCCAGTCCTTGCCCGACTTCTTGATCGACATGGTGACGTCGGAGGTGTTGTCGCCGAACTTCGCCGACACGTGCACCTGCGCGTAGCCGAAGCTGTGGGCCGAGTTGTCGTCGAGGATCTTGATGTCGGTGATCGGCCAGCGGGCGATCTGCCGCTTGAGGACGTCGTCGGTGAGGAAGTCCTTGGACGCAGGTTGGTCGGTGCTGTAGGTCAGGGCGGACTGGGCGTCGCCGCGGGCCAGCGCCTCCAGGTACCCCTTGACGGCGTCACCGGCGTTGCCCTTGCCGCCACCGCCGCTCGAGAGGGCGATGACGACGATCACGACGATCACCAGGACCGCGGCGCCCACACTGAGCCCGATGATCAGCGGCTTGCGGTTGCGCGGTGCGCCGGGTGGCGCGTTGAAGCCCGCGACCGTCACCGGCGGCTGCTGCGCGGGCCATCCGCCGTAGGCGGGTGGCGCGGCCTGACCCCATTGGCCAGGCCACGTTCCGTCCGATTGCCAGGGGCTGCCCGGCGGGGGATTGGGCTGAGCGCCCCACGGATTGAAACCCGGGCCGTCGCTCACAACACCCTCCTACCAGCGTCGACTGTGTCGGTCGCTCATTGTATGCACGGTGCGTGGCCGCGCCAGTCAGCGCTGCCGAGCCTTAAGGGTGCTGGCTGGAGACGGAGATGACCTCGCCGGTGAGGTAGCTGGAGTAGTCGCTGGCCAGGAAGGCGATGGTCGCCGCCACCTCCCACGGCTCGGCGGCCCGGCCGAACGCCTCGCCGGCCGAGAGCCGGTCGAGCAGGTCGGCCGACGACGTCTTCTCCAGGAACTTGTGCCGCGCGATGCTCGGGGACACCGCGTTGATCCGGACGCCGTACTCGGCGGCCTCGATCGCGCTGCACCGGGTCAGCGCCATCACCCCCGCCTTGGCGGCCGCGTAATGCGATTGCGAGTGTTGCGCCCGCCAGCCCAGGACGCTGGCGTTGTTGACGATCACCCCGCCGTGCGACGCGTCACGGAAGTACCGCAGGGCCGCTCGGGTGGCGCGGAACACCGACGTCAGCGTCACGTTCAGCACGCGGTCCCACTCCTCGTCGGTCATGTCGACCACCGGCGTCTGCCCGCCCAGCCCGGCGTTGTTGACCAGCACGTCGAGCCGGCCCAGGCGCGCGGTCGTCGAGGCGATCAGGGCGTCGAGCTGGGCGGTCGAGGTCACGTCGCAGACCACGCTCTCGACGCGGCCCAGGCCCAGCCCGGCCAATTCGGCCGCCGTCTCGCCCAAGCGGCGTTCGTGATGGTCGGAGACGACGACGTCGGCGCCCTCCGCCAGCGCCCGCCGCGCCGTGGCCGAGCCGATGCCGGTGCCCGCGGCCGCGGTGACGACCACGACCTTGCCCTGCAACAGCCCGTGGCCGGCAATCTCTTTCGGAGCCTCGGACAGACTCATGCTTCCTCCTGTGTCTTCGCGCAAGCGCTCATCCACGAACTTCTCGAGGTAGGCCGAGCACGCGTTCGGCGATGATGTTGCGCTGAATCTCGTTGGAGCCGCCGTAGATGGTGTCCGCGCGGGTGAACAGGAACAGCCGCTGCCACTCGTCGAACTCGCCGTCGCGCAACGCCAGCCCCGGCTTGCCGATGACGTCCATCGCCAACTCGCCCAGCGCGCGATGCCAGTTAGCCCACAACAACTTCGACACATTATCTTTCCCGGCGGCCTGGCCGCCTCCCTCGACGTCCATGGTGGCCAGGGCGTACGAACGCATGGCCCGCAAGCCCGTCCAGGCCCGGGTCAGCCGCTCGCGGATCACCGGGTCGTCGGCGGCGCCGGTGCGTTGAGCAAGCTCGGCGAGGTTGGAAAGCTCACGGGCGTAACGGATCTGCTGGCCGAGCGTCGAGACGCCGCGCTCGAACGTCAGCGTGCCCATCGCGACCCGCCAGCCGTCACCCGGCTGGCCGACCACCAGCGAGGCGTCGGTGCGGGCGTCGTCGAAGAACACCTCGTTGAACTCCGAGTCGCCGGTCAGCTGGATGATCGGGCGCACCTCGACCCCCGGTTGGTCCAGGGGCACCAGCAGATAGGACAGCCCGGCGTGCCGCTTCGAGCCCTTCTCGGTGCGCGCGACCACGAAGCACCACTGCGCCCAGTGCGCCAGCGACGTCCACACCTTCTGGCCGTTGATCACCCACTCGTCACCGTCGAGTTCGGCGGTGGTCGCGACGTTGGCCAAGTCGCTGCCGGCGCCGGGCTCGGAATAGCCCTGGCACCACAGCTCGGTGACGTCGCGGATGGGCGGCAGGAAGCGCTGCTGCTGTTCGGGGGTGCCGAACGCGATCAGCGTCGGGCCGAGCAGCTCCTCGCCGAAGTGGTTGACCTTGTCCGGGGCGTCGGCGCGCGCGTATTCCTCGTAAAAGGCCACCCGGTGGGCGGTGGACAACCCGCGGCCGCCGTGCTCGACGGGCCAGCCCAGGCAGGTCAGCCCCGCCGCGGCGAGATGCTGGTTCCACGCCCGGCGCTCCTCGAACGCCTCGTGTTCGCGGCCGGGGCCGCCGAGGCCCTTGAGCGCCGCGAAGTCGCCGACCAGGTTCTCGGCCAGCCAGTGGCGTACCTCCGCCCGAAACTCCTCGACGTCCTGCATGCCCTGTAGGCTAACCTACCAAGCACTTGCTTTGTTAGGCCGTCGGCGACCTCGCGGGCGGAACCCTCGAGGAGCATTCGATGACGAACGATCCCCGCACCGTGCCCGCGGCGCTGGATCGCTTCGCGCACCAATATCCCGATCACCCCGCGCTGCTCACCGACGAGCGATCCTTCACCGCCGCCGAGCTGCGCGCCGAAGTGCACCGCGCCGCGGCCGCGCTGATCGCCCTCGGCGTCCAGCACGGCGACCGGGTGGCCGTGTGGTCCCCCAACACCTGGCACTGGGTGATGGCCTGCCTGGCGATCCACCACGCGGGCGCCGCGATGGTGCCGTTGAACACGCGCTACACCGCCGCCGAGGCCACCGACATCCTGGCCCGCACGAAGGCGCCGGTGCTGTTCGCGATGGGCCGCTTCCTCGGCCACGACCGCGTCGCGGACCTGGACCGCTCCGCGCTGCGGAAGCTGCGCCACATCGTGCGCATCCCGATCGACGCGGCCGACGGCACCTGGGACGAATTCCTGGCCCGTGGAACGGATCCGGGGACGGTCGCCGAACGCGCCGCCGCCGTCACGCCCGACGACGTCAGTGACATCCTGTTCACCTCCGGCACCACCGGCCGCAGCAAGGGCGTGCTGTGCGCGCACCGGCAGTCGCTGTCGGCCTCGGCGTCCTGGGCCGCCAACGGCAAGATCACCAGCGACGACCGCTACCTGTGCATCAACCCGTTCTTCCACAACTTCGGGTACAAGGCCGGCATCCTGGCCTGCCTGCAGACCGGCGCCACGCTGATCCCCCACCTCACCTTCGACCCGCTACGCGCGCTGCAGGCGATCGAACGACACCGCATCACCGTATTGCCGGGCCCGCCAACGATTTACCAGACACTGCTGGATCATCCCGCGCGCGGTGACTACGACCTGAGCTCGCTGCGCTTCGCGGTGACCGGCGCCGCCACCGTCCCGGTGGTGCTGGTGGAGCGCATGCAAACCGAGCTCGACATCGACATCGTGCTCACCGCTTACGGCCTCACCGAGGCCAACGGCATGGGCACGATGTGCCGCGCCGACGACGATGCCGTCACCGTCGCCACCACGTGCGGCCGGCCGTTCGCCGACTTCGAATTGCGCATCGATGCAACCGAACCCGGATCGGACACCGGAGAGGTGCTGTTGCGCGGACCCAACGTGATGCTCGGCTACCTCAACGACCCGGCGGCCACCGCCGCCGCGATCGACGCGGACGGCTGGTTGCACACCGGCGACATCGGCGCGCTCGACGCGGCCGGCAACCTGCGCATCACCGACCGGCTGAAGGACATGTACATCTGCGGCGGCTTCAACGTCTACCCGGCCGAGATCGAGCAGGTGCTCGCCCGCCTCGAGGGGGTGGCCGACGCGGCCGTCATCGGGGTGCCCGACGAACGGCTGGGTGAGGTCGGCCGGGCCTTCGTGGTCCCCCGGCCGGGCGCCCGGCTCGACGAGGAGTCCGTGATCGCCTACACCCGAGAACACCTGGCGAACTTCAAGGCGCCGCGCTCGGTGCGGTTCGTCGACGAACTGCCCCGCAACGCGGGCGGCAAAGTGCTCAAACCACAACTGCGAGAGCTGACCTGATGGATCTGAATCTGGACGAGGGGACGCTGGCCTTCGCGGCCGAAGTCCGGAATTTCTTGTCGGACAACGCCGAAGCCGTTCCGACGAAGTCTTATGACAACGCCGAGGGCTTCGACCAGCACCGGCGCTGGGACCGGGTGCTTTTCGACGCCGGCCTGTCGGTGATCACCTGGCCGGAGAAGTACGGGGGCCGCGACGCGCCGCTGCTGCACTGGGTGGTGTTCGAAGAGGAGTACTTTCGCGCCGGGGCGCCGGGGCGGGCGAGCGCCAACGGCACGTCGATGCTGGCGCCCACCCTGTTCGCGCACGGCACCCCCGAACAGCTGGACCGCATCCTGCCGAAGATGGCCAGCGGTGAGCAGATCTGGGCGCAGGCCTGGTCGGAGCCCGAATCGGGCAGCGACCTGGCGTCGTTGCGGTCGACCGCGACGCAGACCGACGGGGGTTGGCTGCTCAACGGCCAGAAGATCTGGAGTTCCCGGGCGCCGTTCGCGGACATGGGATTCGGCCTGTTCCGCTCGGACCCGTCC
>NZ_LZKC01000165.1:0-2499 GCF_001672685.1 Mycobacterium sp. E2462 | reverse complement strand
GCGGGGCCGGCGCCCCGCCCGCCCCGGCACTCGCTCTCGCCGCCCACCGGCCCCCTGCCGCCCGTACCCGCCGGCATCGACCGGCGCCGCCCCGAGCTGTCCGACTCCGCCTTGGTGTCGCGCTCGTGGGCGATGGCGTTCGCCACCCTGATCAGCCGGCTCACCGGCTTCGCCCGCATCGTGCTGCTCGCCGCCATGCTGGGCGCCGCGCTGTCCAGCTCGTTCTCGGTGGCCAACCAGCTGCCCAACCTGGTGGCCGCGCTGGTGCTGGAGGCCACCTTCACGGCGATCTTCGTGCCCGTCCTGGCCCGCGCCGAGCAGGGCGATCCCGACGGCGGCGCGGCGTTCGTGCGGCGCCTGGTGACGCTGACGACCGCCCTGCTGATAGTCGCCACCGCCCTGTCGGTGCTGGCCGCGCCGCTGCTGGTGCGGCTGATGCTGGGCCGCGTCCCACAGGTCAACGAGCCGCTGACCGTCGCCTTCGCCTACCTACTGCTGCCGCAGGTGCTCGCCTACGGCCTCACGTCGGTGTTCATGGCAATCCTGAACACCCGCAACGTGTTTGGGCCGACGGCCTGGGCGCCGGTCGTCAACAACGTTGTCGCGCTCGGCACCCTGGCGGTGTACGCGTTGGTACCGGGCGAGCTGTCCGTGGACCCGGTGCGGATGGGCAACACCAAGCTGCTCGTGCTGGCCCTGGGCACCACCCTCGGCGTCTTCGCCCAGACCGCGGTGCTGCTAATTGCGCTGCGCCGCCAGCACGTCAGCCTGCGCCCGCTGTGGGGCATCGACCAGCGCCTCAAACGGTTCGGCACCATGGCCGCCGCGATGGTGCTCTACGTCCTGATCAGCCAGCTCGGCCTGGTCGTCGGCAACCAGATCGCCAGCACCGCCGCCGCGTCCGGCCCGGCGATCTACAACTACACGTGGCTGGTCCTGATGCTGCCCTTCGGCATGATCGGGGTGACCGTGCTGACGGTGGTGATGCCGCGGCTGAGCCGCAACGCGGCCGCCGACGACACCCGCGCCGTGCTCGGCGACCTGTCGCTGGCCACCCGGCTGACCCTGATCACGCTGATCCCGATCGTGGCCTTCATGACCGTCGGCGGGCCCGCGATCGGCAGCGCGCTGTTCGCCTACGGCCACTTCGGCGACGTCGACGCCGGCTACCTGGGGGTCGCGATCGCGCTGTCGGCATTCACCCTCATCCCCTACGGGTTGGTGTTGCTGCAGCTGCGCGTCTTCTACGCCCGCGAGCAGCCGTGGACACCGATCGTGATCATCCTCGTCATCACGGCGGTCAAGATCGTCGGCTCCGTGCTCGCGCCGCACCTGACGAGCGACCCCAAGCTGGTCGCCGGCTACCTCGGGCTGGCCAACGGCGTCGGGTTCCTCGCCGGGGCGGTCATCGGCTACCTGCTGCTACGGCACACCCTGCTACCCGGCGGCGGCCAGCTGATCGGCGTCGGCGAGGTGCGCACGATCCTGGTGACCCTGACCGCGTCGATGCTGGCGGGACTGCTCGCGCACGTAGCGGACCGGCTGCTCGGGCTGGACGGGCTCACCAGGCACGGCGGCGCCGCCTCTTTGCTGCGGCTGGTCCTGCTGGGGCTGATCATGCTGCCCATCACGGCGGGTGTGATGCTGCGCGCCGGGGTGCCCGAGGCGCGGGCCGCGTTCGACGCCGCGCGTACCCGGCTGACGGGCCGGCCGCCGCGGCCCCGCCGAGCTGCTGCGCTGGCGGGATCGTCTCACCGGCGCCCCGTCACGTACCCTGAGCAGAGAAATTCGTCCCCGCCTGGGGCGCATGCGGTCCAGGAGCCGACCCGGCCCAGGCCTCCGGAGCGGCCAGCCCGAGCCCGGACAGCGAAAGGACCGGAGGTGACCGACCGCCCGATGGAGAGCCCCGCATCCAGCGCCGGCTCCGGCGCGCTTCCCCCGTCCGGTGAAGTGGCGCGGCCGGTTGCCGACGACTTCCAACCCGACATCCCCGCCGAGCGTCCGACCGACCGGCCGGCGCCCCGCCCCGCCGAGCCCGCCGCCGCGCCGTCCTCCTGCACCGCGCGGACCGCGACCGCGGAGATCTGGAAGGGGATGTCGCGGTGCACCGTCATGGGTTCGACGGGGTTGCCCGCGGCGTCCCGGTCGGCCGGGGCCAGACCGCTGCGGGCCCCCGACTCCGGCAATGGCCAGCGGTTGACCAGCAACGCATACAGCGCCGCTCCGATGCCGCGGATGTCATCTTGCGGGTTGGCGTTGGGCATGGTCGCCGGGTAGGCCAGCACCACGTCACCCTCGATGCTGACCCGCACCCGGCTCGGGTCGTCGATCGACAGCGCGACCCCGGCGCGGTGGGCCGCGTCGGCGGCAGCGGCCAGCGATTGCATGGCCCGCACGGCGCCGACGGGCGACGGGGCGGTGTCGGCGACCTCCTGCAGCGAGCCGCCGCGAATCCATTCGGCGACCACTAGCCCACCGCTATTGGTGTGGACGACGTCG
>NZ_LZKC01000164.1:0-15597 GCF_001672685.1 Mycobacterium sp. E2462 | reverse complement strand
GCTTCCGGCTGGGACGTCACGATCTACTACGGCGCGCTGGACGGCAGCGGCAAGGAGACCGGCAAGCGCCACCCGCCCGGACCCCCGCGACCCCACTCTGTGGCCGCAGCGTGAGGCGCTCAAGTCGGCGCTGCAGTACCCGGCGCTGGCGGGCCCAGTGTTCGACACGCTGACCGTCGAGAGCTTCACGCACCCCGGCTACGCCGCCGTCCGCGCGGCCATCGAGGCCGCGGGCGGCACCTCCAGCGGCATCACCGGGGGGCAGTGGATCGAGGCGGTGCGCGAGGGGGCGGCGGCGGAGCTCACCGCGGGCCTGATCAGCGAGCTCGGCGTCGAGACGATCGCCGTCGACGAGGAAAAGCTCCCGCGCTACATCGGCGGGGTGCTGGCCCGGCTGCAAGAGGTGTGGATGGGCCGGCAGATCGCCGAGGTGAAATCGAAGCTGCAGCGCATGTCGCCCATCGAGCAGGGCGACGAGTATCACGCGCTGTTCGGCGACCTGGTGGCGATGGAGGCCTACCGCCGCAGCCTGCTGGAGCAGGCTAGCGGCGGCGATGTGACGGTGTGAGCGCCTCGTCACCTGCCCGCTCGGGGTCCCGCTCCATGATCGCGGTCTGGTCGTCGATCTCGGTCAGGGTGACGAAGCCGGCGTCCGGGGAGATCCGGTTGGCGATCTTGCGGCGCCCGCCCTCGATCATCGACTTGGCGACCGGGCTGCTGGTCAGGGCGCGATAGGTCCCGGCGAGCTGCTCGTACCGGCGCCGCCCGGCCTTCGAACCAAGCACGTAACCCAACCCCAGCACCACGGCATACCGGATCAAAGCGTTCCTCCCGACGATCGTTGGTTCCATCCTGCCTCACCGGGCGGGGTGCCCGCGCAGCCGGCGGCGGCCGCCCCGGGACCGCGCGGTTAGTTGGGCCCGGTTGGGCCAGTACGCTAGAGTCGTCCCGCGATTGTGTTGATCCCCTGTAGCTCAATTGGCAGAGCGTTCGGCTGTTAACCGATAGGTTCCTGGTTCGAGTCCAGGCGGGGGAGCATCTTCTGGGCGTCAGTGGCCGGCGCTTTGACCGCCGTCGACGTGCAGGATCCCCCAGCAGTTGGCGCGCTCGACCAGCGCGGTCGTCACATGGACCGCGTCACCCCCGGGCGGGCGCCGGTCGCCCGGTGCAGCACGTCGGCCGCCAGCCGGCGACCCAGAACGATCGGCGCCACGCAGCGTTGCATCTTCGCGCCGGCCAGCGCGCCGTCGTAGAGCAGCTGGATCTCGTGCGCGACGTCGTTCGCGCCGCCAACTCCCGCGGTGGTCAGCAGGTCCGCCATGGTCGCGTGCATCCAGCGCCGATGTGCGCGCACCGGTTCGAGGTCGACGCCGGGAAACTCGGCGGCGGCGTTGGCGTAGAGGCAACCGCGATACCCGCGCCGCGGCGCGGCCGCGCGCGCGAGGTCGAAGAATGCCAGCACCTTGTCGCCCGGCGCGGCGAGGCGCGAGGCGGCGCGCCGCCACCGCTTGCGGTCAGCCTGATCCAAATCGGTCAGATAGGCCAGCACCAGCGCGTCCTTCGAGCCGTACCAGCTGTACAGGCTGGCGCGGGCCACCCCGGCGTCGCGCAGGATCTGGTCGATGCCCACCGCCCGGATGCCTTGTGCCGCAAATAGTTCGGAGGCGACCCGCAGGAGCCGGTCCGAGGGTCGGGCGGTCCCGGTCCGCGCGGCCTTCCCCGCCCGCGCGCGGGTCGACGATGTGCTCATGGCTGCAGCTTAACCACACAACCCACGTAGACAGATCGTTCTGTCTGTGCCAATGTCGTCCGCATACCGGGCACGTCCGTATCGGGTTGTCGGCGGGAGTCGCTGTGCGCCTGCGGATTTGCCGGGCCGCTGCCTGCTCGCCGAGCGGTGTGGGCCGCCGGTGTGCGACAGTGAACCCTCGGGTTCCCTCACTTTCGGAAGGACGCCTCCGGTGGCCACAGAAGCGGTACGCATCACGGCCGGGGCCAAGCGCTTTGGCGCGTCCCAGGTGCTGGCCGACATCAACCTCAGCGTGACCGTCGGCGAGGTGCTGGCGATCGTCGGCCGCAGCGGCTCGGGCAAGTCGACGCTGCTGCGGGTGCTGGCCGGCCTGGAGACGTTGAGCGCGGGAACCATCACCTGGCCCGCCGACGGCACCCGCCCGCAGACCGGGGTGGTGTTTCAGCAGCCGCTGCTGATGCCCTGGTTGACCGTCGCCGACAACGTGGTGTTCGCGAAGCGATTCGCCGCGCACCGCAAGACCTTTGACGCGCGCTACGCGGCGGAACTGATCACCCGATTCGGCCTGGACGCGTTGGCCGGCCGGTATCCCGAACAGCTGTCCGGGGGACAGGCGCAACGCGTCGCGATCCTGCGCGCGGTGGCCACCCGGCCGCGCCTGCTGCTGCTCGACGAGCCGTTCAGCGCCCTGGACCCCGCCACCCGCGGCGAACTGCAGCGGTGGCTGGCGGACCTGGCCGCCGAGCTGGGGGTGACGGTCGTGCTGGTCACCCACGACGTCGACGAGGCGCTGGCGCTGGCGCGACGCGTGGTGTTGCTCGGCGAGGACGGGCGCATCCGCCGCGAGTGGGCCCTCGACGAGGCGGCCGACCGGGCCCAGCTGCGCGGTGAGGTCCTGGACACTTACCGGGTCGCGGCACCGGTGTCGCCGTGACCGCGCCTACGTTCTCCCGGCGGCGCGTGCTGACCGGCGCTGTGGCCGGATTGGCAACCGCCGGAGGCGTTTTCGGCATCGCCGACCTCGCGCGCGCGGCGGCTACCGATCCCGCCAACCTGACCGGCCAGTTGCGGGTCGGCTACCTGCCGATCACCGACGCGGCCCCGCTGCTGATCGCCCATGCGGCGGGGCTGTACCCGCGCCGCGGCGTCAGCCCCGCCCGGCCCGTGTTGTTCCGCAGCTGGGCGTCGCTGGCCGAGGCGTTCATTAGCCGACAGGTCGACGTCGCCCACCTGCTGATGCCGATGGCCGTGCAGCTGCGCTACGGCCTGGGCAGCGGCGTGCGCGTGCTGGGCTGGAACCACACCAACGGCTCCGCGCTCACGGTGGCGCCGCACATCACCGACCTGTCCGACCTGGCCGGCACGCAGGTCGCCATCCCGTTCTGGTGGTCGATTCACAACATCGTGCTGCAGGAACTCCTTCGCGCGCACGGGTTGCGGCCGGTGCTGCGCCGCAGCGCGTCCCGGGCGGACCGCACCGTCGAGCTCATCGTGATGAGCCCGTCGGACATGGTGCCCGCGCTGGCCAACCGGTCGATCGGCGGTTACGTGGTCGCCGACCCCTTCAACGCGGTGGCCCAGGTGAAGAAGATCGGCCGCATCCACACGTTCCTCGGTGACGTGTGGCGCGACCACGCCTGCTGCGTCCTGATCACCCGGCAGGACGTCATCGACGGACGCCCCGAGGCGCTGCAGGGACTGCTCAATGCGGTCGTCGCCGCGCAACTGCGCATCGACGCCAACCGGGGTGCCGCGGCGGCCGCGCTCGCGGGCGGCAAGTACCTGCCCCAGCCCGAGCCGGCGATTCGGCTCGCGTTGACCTACCCGAAGCCGCCGTATGCCTATGCCCACCCGGACTGGGCGCCGCAGCGCGTGGGTTATCAGCCGTTCCCCTTCCCGACGTTCACCCAGCGGCTCATCGAGGCCATGGACCAGACGGTGGTCGACGGTGACCGGCGCTTCTTGAGCCGCCTCGACCCGTCCCGGGTGCACGAAGATCTCGTCGACGACGCGTTCGTGCGCAAATCGCTTGCGGCCGTCGGCGGCCCGTCATCGTTCGGCCTCGCCGCCGACCTGACCCGAATCGAACAGGTGCAACCGCTATGACGATGATCGACGACGACGCGGCGCCGCCGCTCACCGCGGGCCCGGGACCGCGCCGGCGCACCGCCGTCGCCCGCCTGCTCCTGCCGATCGTCGGGGCCGCTGTCGCGATCGGGCTGTGGTGGCTGACCACCACGGTGCTGGCCGCGCCCCACTCGCTGCTGCGCCAGACCGCCCCGCAGAAGGTGGCGCCCGCGCTGGCCGACCTGTTCGGCCGCGGCGTACTGACCGGTGACATCGGAATCAGCTTGTGGCGGTTGGTGATCGGCTTGCTGACCGCCACCGTGCTCGGGATCCCCGCCGGCCTGGCGCTGGGGCTGAGCAGGGCGATCGACCGCGCGGTGCTGCCGTTGGTGCAGTTCGTCCGGATGATCTCGCCACTGTCCTGGGCGCCGATCGCGGTGGCCGTCTTCGGCATCGGTAACGAGCCGGTGATCTTCCTGATCACCGTCGCCGCCGTGTTCCCGATCCTGCTCAACACCGCCGCGGGTGTGCACGCGATCGAACCGGGGTACTTGTACGTCGCCCGAACGTTTCACGCGACCCGCCTCGAGCTGCTCACCGCCGTCGTGCTGCCGGCCGTGCGCCAACACGTGCTGACGGGCTTGCGGATCGCGTTGGGCATCGCCTGGGTGGTGCTGGTCCCGGCCGAAATGTTAGGCGTCCGTTCGGGTTTGGGCTACCAAATCCTCAACGCCCGCGACCAGCTCGCCTATGACCAGGTGGTGGCGGTGATCGTGGTCATCGGGGTGCTGGGTTTCGGCATGGACCTCGCCGCGCGGCGGCTGCTCGCGCCGCGCCGCTCCGGTCGCGCCGCCCCCGTCAACGCCTGACCCCTCACAGCAGGTAGTTCAGGCCCCACTCGCGTTCGGCGGCCACCTGGGCCGCATTGCCGGCGGCGCCTGGGGCCTCGGCGTGCCGGGTGGCCAGGGCGACCAGGCCCGAAGCCATGGCGAAGACGCCGACCCCGTGCCGCTCGCTGGCGTTGATCAACTCGCCGAACGCGGCGTCGACGCTGCACCGGCGCCACCCGATGAGGATGCCCACCGCCATGTCGAGCACGCGTGTGGTGTCGCGGCGGTGTTGGTTGACCGGTGCCCTGCTGGTAAGCCCGTCGATCATGGTCGAATCTCCTCGGTCGTGGATGCCTGACATGCGGCATCGCCGCCGCAAAGGTGAGTCGTGACGAAACAGTGAAAGGCCACTAGCAACAGCGCGCGGCGACGCGACACGAAAAGGCCGCGGCCGTCGGTGCATGCTGGTGCATCACCTGACTATACGTCAGGGCACCGCCTATGACGAAGTGAAAGTATTTGACTCTCAGGCGATTTAAAGGTGGCGGGCAGGTAACCCGCCGGCCCGCTGCACGCACCTCAGGCGAGCAGGGGCTCCAGCGCCGAACGCAGGTCCGCCGCTTTCGGCACGCCGGCGGTGCGGTACCGCTGCCGGCCGTCGGCGTCGAAGATGAACGTGGTCGGCAGCGACAGCACCGAAAACCGCTTGGCCGCACCCGGATTGGCGTCGATGTCGATCTCGACGTGCGCGACGTCGGGCAGGTCCGCGCAGACCTGGTCGACCACGCGGCGCACCGACGCGCAGGGCCCGCACCAGTCGGCGCTGAAATGCACGACCGTCGGACCGCTGTGCGACAAGCCCAAATCCGAGGTGTCCTGCTCCGCGGCGGGCGCGGTCTGCCGCAACACGCCCGATCGCCGGTTCATCACGACGCCCACCGCCCCGGCGGCGAGCAGCGTGACGATGATCGCCACCGCGGCGATCGTCATCGCGCTCACGCCGGACCGCCTGGTGCGGTGCACGCGCTGGAAGTCATCGCCTCAGCCCGTCAGATCGAGAAGTCCTCGCCATACCAGACCCCGCCCTTCGGGGGCCGGATGACGCGGTCGGTGTGCGAGCCGTCGACGCGGGCCTCCAGCTCGGCCACCCGGGTGAGCAGCGACTGCAGGCTCACCCCGACCAGGTCGGGCATCCCCGAGTCGTCGGTGGCGGGGCGGCTGCGGCCGATGACCTGACCCGGCACCCCGACGACCACCGCATCGGAGGGAACCTCCTTGACGACGACGGCGTTGGCGCCGATCCGGCTGTCGCTGCCCACCTTGATCGCGCCGAGCACCTTGGCCCCCGCGCCGATGACCACGCGGTCACCGATGGTCGGGTGGCGCTTGCCGGTCTCCTTGCCGCTGCCGCCGAGCGTCACGCCGTGGTAGATCGTGACGTCCTCGCCGACCTCGGCCGTCTCGCCGATCACCACGCCGGTCGCGTGGTCGATGAACAGCCCGGGGCCCAGGACGGCGCCGGGGTGAATCTCGACCCCGGTCCCGATCCGGGTGAGCTCGGCAAAGACCCGTGCGGCCACCCGCGCGCCGCGGCCCCACAGCCAATGGCTGATCCGGTGCCCCCACACGGCGTGCACGCCCGGGTACGCAAGGATCACCTGCAACGTGGTCGGCCGGGCCGGGTCGCGGTCCCTAGCGGCCCGGATGTCGCGGCGAATGTCGGCAAGCATGTCAATCCGCCAGATCGGCGAAGAGCGGGGTGCTCAGATAGCGCTCACCGAAGCTCGGCAGCACCACCACGACGAGCTTTCCGGCGTTCTCGGGGCGGCGGGCCACCTGCAGGGCGGCGACGACGGCCGCGCCGGAGGAGATGCCGACCAGCAGCCCCTCTTCCCGGGCCAGCCGTCGGGCCATGGATAGCGAGTCCTCGTTGCCGACCGGGATGATCTCGTCGACCAGGTCGGTCGCGAGCACGGGCGGCACGAACCCGGCGCCGATGCCCTGGATGGGGTGCGGCCCCTTCTGGCCGCCGGAGAGCACCGCCGAGGCGGCGGGCTCGACCGCGACGAACTTCGTCGACGGCTTGCGTTCCTTGATCACCTGGGCGACGCCGGTCAGGGTGCCGCCGGTGCCCACGCCCGCGACGAAGAAGTCGACCTTGCCCTCGGTGTCGCGCCACACCTCCTCGGCGGTGGTCCTGCGGTGGATCGCCGGGTTGGCGGGGTTCTCGAACTGCTGGGGGATGAAGTAGCGCTGGTCGTTCTTGGCCAGCTCCTCGGCTTTGGCGATGGCGCCGGCCATGCCCTCGGCGCCGGGGGTCAGCACGATCTCGGCGCCGAAGGCGCGCAACAGCATTCGTCGCTCAGTGCTCATCGTCTCGGGCATGGTCAGCACGCACCGGTAGCCGCGCGCGGCGCAGACCATCGCCAGCGCGATGCCGGTGTTGCCGCTCGTCGGCTCCAAGACGATGGTGTCCGGCTTGAGCAGGCCGGCCTCCTCGGCCGCGTCGAGCATCGCCACGCCGATGCGGTCCTTGACGCTGTTCGCCGGGTTGAAGAACTCGAGCTTGGCGACGACGTCGGCCACCGCCCCCTCGGTGACCCGGTTCAGCCGGACCAGCGGCGTATTGCCGATGAGCTGTGTGACGTCCTGCGCGATGCTCATGAAGCTCCCTTAAGCGGTGTCGGAACAGGGCTCGTTCGCCTGCCAGATGATGTCGAATTCGATGGCTACATCTGTGGGTACGGTCAGGGCGATGGGGGTCAGTCGGTACGGCGCGCCGTCCAGGGCCACCCCGGTCAGTACGCGACCGGTGAGGTTGTGCGCTGTCTTTGCTGTCATTGTCGTTGCCGATGTGCCTGGTGCCGGACGGAGGTAGAAATCGCTGCCGGGCTCAACAATATCGCGAATCACCGCGCCGTCGGCGTCGACCAGCGTGTGTCCCTCAGTGACGCTGAGGGCCAACGGGATTGGCACCTGAAACGGGCCCACCAGGTGCGAGTCGGCGGTCGCCTGGTGTTCGACCAGCCGGAGTTCGTCCGCGCCGCGCGCCGCGTTGCGCGCCCCGTCGATCAGGTAGTTGTACAGGTGCACGACCATGTCGGCGTTGCGGTAGTGGCGGGTATCGGTCAGCCAGAATCGCACCTCGTCGATCGTCGGGTCGCCGCCCTGTGCCGTGGCGAGCAACCGGTAGTGGCGGTAGCCGCTGCCGGCGCGGCCGTGCCGGCTGGCCGACAGCGTGCTGCCGACGCCCAGCGTCCGCTGGTGGCGGCCGGCGCCCGCGTCCACCGTCAGGTGAGAACCCGAAACGTCCTGCCAGACAGTCCCATTGGTGGATTTTTGCAAGCGCAGGTGCACGGGCCCGGCGGCCTCCGTCCACACCGAGTAGCCGCCCAGCTGCGGTTCGCCGTCGAATTCGAAGGTCAGCGACGGCCCGGGACCGCGCTGCACCCGCACCGGGACATTGCGGGGCCGGGTGTCGAGCGCGAGGCCGTTGGTGAACTGCCAGATCGCGGCCTGCGTGGCGGCGATGGCGTGGTGCTCGCTGATGTTGGCCGGGCCCTGCAGGTACCCGGCGGCGCGCAACTGCCCGCTCAACTGCGCTGTCGTGCGCATCGGGAAGGAGTTGCGCAGGATCCAGTCGACCTCGGCCTCATGCCCGCGGGTGTGCAGATGGGGCAGGGTGGACCAGGTGCCCAGGCGGTAGCGCGTCGGTCGGTCGGGTGCGATGCCGCAGAAATCCAGCGAGTAGGCACGCAGGTTCGGGTTGAGCCGGATCAGGTCGGTGCGCGCCCGGCTGCCGTCGACGAACTCGATGGTGTCGACGGTGTGCGAGTAGGTGCCGCCGCGATAACGCGTCATGCGGGTGACCTCGGTGGTGGGCCGGACCAGGACGCGGCGACGGGTCGTCACGGGCGCCGAGGCGCGTGGCGGTATGGACAACACTGTCATGGGTTGCTGTTCTTCCTGAAGTTCGAGAGTTGCGCGCTATGCGCGAGGGCGAATATCACCCGTCAGCGAAAAAAGCGCGACGATTAGAACGCGAGAATGGCCGAATCAGGCAATCAACAACAGCGACAACAGCACACAGCAAGACAGCGCGAGGGCATACGGCGCAGCTGTGGGGCTTGGTGCATGCGGCCCATCATAGGGCATGATGTGCGCGGGCTCGTCCGGCCTGCGGATAAGCCGGACAGCGCGAAAAAATTCTCACTGAGTTTTACACTTGCCGCGGCTCGGCGAGATTGTATTTCGCGGGTGAATTCGACCACTACCGCCCTGGTGTTTTCCACGGAAACGAAAGGACCATCATGACGTCGGCTCAGAGCGAGTCTCAGACCCTCGGCGATCTTGCCGCCAGGCAACTCGCGAACGCGACCAAGACCGTCCCGCAGCTTTCGACGATCACGCCCCGATTCCTGCTGCACCTGTTGAGCTGGGTGCCGGTGGAGGCGGGCATCTACCGGGTGAACCGCGTGGTCAACCCGGAGCAGGTCGCCATCAAGGCCGAGGCCGGCGCCGGCACCGACGAGCCCCTGCCCGAGACCTACGTCGATTACGAGACCAGCCCCCGCGAATACACGCTGCGCAGCATCTCCACCCTGGTCGACATCCACACCCGGGTCTCCGACTTGTACTCCAGCCCCCACGACCAGATCACCCAGCAGTTGCGGCTGACGATCGAGACCATCAAGGAGCGCCAGGAGTTCGAGCTGATCAACAGCCCCGAATATGGGCTGCTCGCCCAGGCGACGCCCGAACAGACCATCCAGACCCGGGTCGGCGCTCCCACCCCCGACGATCTGGACGCGCTGATCACCAAAGTCTGGAAGACGCCCAGCTTCTTCCTCACCCACCCGCTGGGCATCGCGGCGTTCGGCCGCGAAGCCACCTACCGCGGCGTACCGCCCGTCGTCGTGAATCTTTTTGGGGCGCAATTCATCACGTGGCGCGGCATCCCGCTGATCCCGTCGGACAAGGTACCGGTGGAGGACGGCAAGACCAAGATCATCCTGGCGCGCACCGGTGAGGAGCGCCAGGGCGTGGTCGGCCTGTTCCAGCCCGGTCTGGTGGGCGAGCAGGCGCCGGGGCTCTCCGTCCGATTCACCGGCATCAACCAGTCGGCGATCGCGACTTACTTGGTCACCCTGTACACATCCCTGGCTGTCCTGACCGACGACGCGCTCGCCGTGCTCGACGGCGTCGCCGTGGACCAGTTCCATGAGTACAAGTGAGTACCGCGCGGTAGACGCCGAAAGCGACCTGCCGATCAGCGCCGCGGAACTGGCCGCGCTGGCCAGCCAGCTGTATGCGGCCAGCATCCGGCCCGGCCCCGACAGCCCCCCGCAGTCGGCACCGGTCGCGCCGCGGGGCAGCGTGCCGGACGTGACCGCCGCGACGTCCGCCGCGCGGACCGCGGCGGGCACCGCCGACGCCTACCCGTCGCCGGCGCCGCTGGCCGGTGGCTCCGACGTCTACCTGCCCGCCGCGACGTCGCCGTCGCTCGAGACCCCGCCACAGACGGTGCCGGTCGCACCGCGCGGCAGCGTTCCCGACGCCACCACCCCCACGTCGACCGGGCGCACGGCGGCGGGCGCGGCCGACGTGTATTCGAATCCCGTTCCCCTGGTGGGCTTTCGGGACGTCTACGTCCCGGCGCCGACCTCCCCGCAGCCGGACGCACCGCCGCAGACGCTGCCGGTCGCGCCCCGGGGCGGCGGCCTCGACCCGACGGCCGCGGCAGCGGCGGGTACCGCGCATCCCTTCGCGGTGCCCACCGACTTCGGTGCGTACGCCGTGCCCAGCCAGGGCATCGTTCCGACGGTGCCCGGCGTGCTGGCCGGCGCCGCCCCGGCCGCCGCGCCGGTGGCCCCCCGGGGCGAATCGCCGTCCTGGCTTCCGGGAGCGCCGGGAGTCGGCGACCTGGGCTGGTCCGATGCCGCGTCCGCGGCCGCGCCGGGCGCGGGGGACGAGGGCAACTATCACTTCCTGACGGGCGCGGGGCCGATACCGCGACTGCCCGACGAACACGAGGTGTTCGAGGTCAACGCGATCCGGGCGGACTTTCCGATTCTCGCCGAAGTGATCAACGGCAAGCCGCTGATCTGGTTCGACAACGCCGCGACCACCCAGAAGCCCCAGGTGGTGATCGATCGCCTGGTGCGCTTTTACAGCCACGAGAACTCCAACATCCACCGCGCCGCGCACGAACTGGCGGCGCGGGCCACGGACGCCTACGAGGAGGCCCGCGACACCGTGGCCGACTTCATCGGCGCGCCGAGCTCGGAGAACATCGTGTTCACCCGCGGCACCACCGAGGCGATCAACCTGGTGGCGCACGCATGGGGCGGCAAGCACCTGCAACCGGGTGACGAGATCGTCATCACCCACCTCGAACACCACGCGAACATCGTTCCCTGGCAATTGATTTCGCAGAAAACCGGTGCGGTCCTCAAGGTCGCGCCGATCGACGACGCGGGCAACCTGTTGCTCAACGAGTTCGAGCAGTTGCTCGGTCCGCGGACCAAGCTGGTGGCCGCGAGCCAGGTGTCCAACGCGTTGGGCACGGTGGTGCCGGTGGACAAGATCGTGGAGTTGGGGCATCGCTACGGCGCGCGGGTGCTCATCGACGGCGCCCAGTCCATCCAGCACATCCCGACCGATGTCGCCGCGCTGGGCGCCGATTTCTACGTGTTCTCGGGCCACAAGATCTACGGGCCGACCGGCATCGGCGCGCTCTACGGCACCACGGACGCGCTCACCGAGACCCCGCCCTGGCAGGGCGGGGGGCACATGATCGCCGACGTCACCCTGGAACGGTCGCTGTACCAGGGGCCACCGGTCAAGTTCGAGGCGGGCACCGGCAACATCGCCGACGCCGTCGGGCTCACCGAGGCGCTGCGCTACGTGCAGCGGCTCGGTGTCGAGCGCATCGCCGCCTACGAGCACGCGCTGCTCGAATACGCCACACCGCGGCTGGCCGACATCCCCGGTGTGCGCCTGGTCGGCACCGCGACGGAGAAGGCCAGCGTGTTGTCGTTCGTGTTGGCCGGGCACGAGCCGCTCGAGGTGGGCAAGGCCCTCAACGCCGAGGGCATCGCCGTGCGGGCCGGGCACCACTGCGCCCAGCCGGCGTTGCGGCGCCTGGGCCTGGAGGCCACCGTGCGGCCGTCGTTCGCCTTCTACAACACGTTCGACGAGATCGACGTGTTCCTCAGGGCGGTGCGCAGGATCGCCGAGGGCGGCGCGGCGATCGGCTGACGGACCTTCGAGCGAAAAGCCCGCCTGCGCCGGAAAGCGTAGGCGGGCTTTTCTGGGTGTTGGTTTAAGTGCCTGCGCTCCAACCGAATACGCGCGAGGTCAACAGCACGATACCCAGCGACACGGTGGCGACGACGGTGAGGCCGATGACCGCGACGGCCAGCGGGCGCCAACCGGTGCGGGCGATCTGGTGGATGTCGGTGGTGAGCCCGACGCCCGCGAAGGTCAGCAGGAACGCCCACTTGGACACGTTGGCCAGGTTGGCGGTCTGGCCCTTGCTCAACCAGCCGGCCGTCGCGATCGCCGACACCGCCAAAAATCCCAGCACGAACTTCGGGAATTTGGCCCACACGAACGCGGCCTTCGCCCGCGCTCCCGGCGCGATCTCGTCGGCCTCGCCGCGTCCGGCCCAATACAGCGCGAAGCCGAGCACGACGAACCCGATGAGCGCGTTGCGGGTCGACTTCACCAGCACGGCGATCTTGCCCGCGTGATCCGAATACAGGTAGCCGGTGGCCGTCGTCTCGGCGGTGTTGTCCACCGACAGGCCCGCCCACAATCCGAATTCGTGGTCGGTCAGCCCGATCGCGTGTCCCAGCGGTGGCAACACGAACAGCGACACCGCGCCCAGTGCGAGAATCGCCGCGATGGCGTAACCGACGTCGGAGTTGCGGGCCCGGATCGCGCCCTTGGCCGCCACGATGGCCGACACCCCGCAGATGGACGTCCCGATGGCCAGCAGCGAACCGAGCTTGCCGGACAGGCCGAACGCGCGGGCGGCGAAGATGATGATCGTTCCCGCGATCACCATGTCCACCAGGATCTGCACCAGGCTGGTGGCGCCGAGCTTGGCGATGTCGCCCAGCACGAAGCGCGAGCCGAGCGCGACGATGCCGACCTTGAGCCAGAACTGATAGGTCAGCACCCCGGGCCGGAATACCCGGTGCAGGCCGACGGTGTTGGTGATGATCAGGCCGATGACGATTGCCCACAGCACGTACTCGATGTCCGGAACGGTCCAATGATGGTGCTTGGCAGTCGAATTCCACCAGATCTGCGCGTACTTGCCCAGCACGCCCACCGCGACCAGCAGCAACAGGCCCGGAACGTAGTCCAGTGGCCTGGCGCTGGTGAAGGTGGCGTCGGTGGTCTCGTCCGGTTCGACGCTGACGGTGCTCACCCGGGTCACCACGGAATCTTCGGTAGCACGCCTGCCACCGCCAGCGCGGTGATCACGCCGGCCAGGATGGTCGCCCACCAATCTTCGCCGAGCCGCGTCAGCCGGCCGTTCCGTCGCGGCGTATCCGGGCCGCCGCCATCGCCTTCCGGTGCGCCTTGCACCACCACGAGCACTCCTCTTGGTTTCGGGGGGCCCCTCGTCGGCGCGCCCTTGTCGGAATGGTTGCCCGCGGGACCGGGGGAGCCAAGTTATTGGATCGGGGTGAATCTAGCGCCGCAGCTGCGGTCGAGCGGCGCTGAACGGCGGGCGGCGACCACGCGTCAGGTCGGCAGATCCTGTTCCTCGGCGTCGGCGCGATAGCGGTCGACCCAGTCGTCGGAACGCTTGTCGGCCTGGCGTTCCAGCACCGGCTCGGGCGCCAGCTGCGGATCCAGGCCCAACGATTCGAGGATGGTCGCCACCACTTGAGTCAGGTTGCGCCACAACACGGGATAGGGGATCTCGAGGGGCTCCACGCCTTCCTCGGCGAACCACTTCCGCCAGCCCTCGTCTTGGGCCCGCAGCATGGTGACCACGTGCGCGATGGCACCGGCGTGATAGGTGGCGCGGGCATCGCGAACCGGGTCGGGGCGGCCCCGCCACACGCGGGTTTGTACGGCGCGCCAAAAGGACACGGCCTGCGACACCGCGTCGGGCCGGTAGACGTAGATGTAGAGCGGCTCCTCGCCCACGACGTCGCGGATCGCCGCGCGCAGCCCATCGCCGCTACGGTCCGGCAAACCCTGGGCGCGACTGAGCAGCAACGGGGTCTGGTTCCACATCAGCTTGCCGCCCCACACGCCGTTCGGGGTCTTGCCGACGGTGCGGATGTAACTGCGCCAGACGTCGGCCGGCGCCAGGTCGGGTGTCCCGGCGTCGAGCGGGTCCAGCAGGCTCAGGATGGTCTCGTCTTCGACACCGGCGAACCACTCCCGGGGCTGTGGGGCCTGGCTGGTGGTCGGCAGGTACTGGAAGAACTCCTGCGGTTCACCAGCGACGCCGGTCGCGCGCAGCGATTCGACCAGCAGCGTGCTGCCGCTGCGCTGGGAGGCCAGCACCAGGTATGACGACGGGTGATCGGTCACGCGGGAAGTTTAACCAGACGGGGCGGGCCCCGGAGCAGGTCCGTTCGGCTCACCTTGAGGGAAACCCTTGCCGGACAGCGTCGTTGCCCGAACTGTGGCGATCGGGGTGCCGCCCCATTGCGGCACTGCCGCCGCGTGATCACTTCGTGACATTGCATCTCGATGAGCGCAAACCTGACGGTGCGGGCTGGGTTGCCCGTAGATTCCTGGGACCTAGTGCGCGACGTGCCACGGTGGCCGCGCGTAAGTAGCGCTGTTCTCGTCGCGAGCGGCTAGTTACGCACGGATAACCGTGTTACGAACAATGGGGGTCTTCAGTGAGTCGGAAAGGCCGCCGTCGGGTTGGGTCAGCTCGGTGAACGGCCAGAGCCTGGCCAAGCCGATGAACGCGCTGGGCCAATTCTTCCTGCTCTGCGCCGAGGCGCTCGGCGCCATGGTGCGCGGGCCGTGGGCGTGGCGCGAAGTGCTCGAACAGATTTGGTTCGTCGCCCGGGTTTCCATCTTCCCGACGATCATGCTGTCGATTCCCTACACCGTCCTCATCGTGTTCGTGCTCAACATTCTGCTCGTCGAGATCGGTGCCGGGGATCTGTCCGGCGCCGGCGCCGGCCTGGCATCGGTCACGCAGGTCGGGCCGGTCGTCACCGCCATGGTGGTCTCGGGCGCCGGCTCGACGGCCATGTGCGCCGATTTGGGCGCGCGCACGATCAATGAGGAGATCGATGCCATGAAGGTGATCGGCATCAACCCCATTCAGGCGCTGGTTGTTCCGCGCATCATCGCCGCCACCTTCGTCGCCGTCCTGCTCTACTCGGTGGTCGCAGTGACCGGGTTGACCGGCAGCTACATCTTCGTGGTCTTCGTCCAGCACGTCACCCCGGGTGCGTTCATCGCGGGCATGACGTTGGTGACCGGCCTTCCGCAGGTGGTGATCTCGTTGATCAAGGCGACCTTGTTCGGGCTGTCCGCGGGCCTGATCGCCTGCTACAAGGGCTTGTCGGTGGGCGGCGGCCCCACCGGGGTCGGCAACGCGGTGAACGAGACGGTCGTCTTCTCGTTCATGGCGCTGTTTTTCATCAACATCCTCACCACCGCGCTCGGCGTGAAGGTCACGGCGAAATGACCGGCGTCGCAGGCGAACCGCCGTGGTTCGTCACGGTCGGGCCCAGGCTGGTGGCCTCGACCCGCAAGTTGGGCGAGCAGACCGTGTTCTACGGGCAGTCCCTGGCCGCCACCGTCGACGCGGTGCGCCGCTACCCGGGTGAGCTGTTGCGGTTGATCGCCGAAATGGGGATGGGCACAGGCGCTTTGGCCGTCATCGGTGGAACCGTCGGCATCATCGGTTTTCTCACGCTGACCACCGGCGCCCTGGTCGCGGTGCAGGGC
>NZ_LZKC01000163.1:0-2217 GCF_001672685.1 Mycobacterium sp. E2462 | reverse complement strand
GGTCGCTGATCGGCTACGTGCGGGCCACCTTCCTGGTGGCGCTGACCGACGCCGCCGGGCAGACCCGGGCCATCCCGGTCCCCAGCAGCGACGCCGACGACGCAGCCGAGCCGACGACCGCCCTGCCCGCCGCGCGGCCCGAGGACGAGGCGGACCCGGCGACGGAGAAGCTGACGGCCCACGGCGACAACGGCGACGCAGCCCGGCAGCGGCGCCGCACCGGCGGCGGGCTCTCCGCGCAGGACCTGCTGCGCCGCGAGGGCCGGCTCTAGCCCGCGGCGCGCCGCTCAGCCGTCGTCGGGATCGTCCGGCTCGGCCTGCAGGATCGCGCCGGTCTCCTCCGGCTCGTCCTGCTTCTCGGCCTCCGCGGCCGGGTCGGGCGCCAGCAGCACCTGGATCGCGTTGTTGAGGAACGCGACCGTCGGCACGGCCAGCAGGGCGCCGACGATTCCCGCCAGCACGCCGCCGGTCGAGATGGCCAGCACCACCCCGAGCGGGTGGATCGACACCGCGCGGCCCATCACCAGCGGCTGCAAGATGTGCGCCTCGAGCTGGTTGACGGCGACGAGCAGGCCCAGCGTGATCAGCGCGTAGACGATGCCCTTGGCCAGCAGGGCGACGACGACGGCCAGGAACCCGGCGACCACGGCGCCGACCAGCGGGATGAACGCGCCGAGGAACACCAGCGAGGCCAGGGGCAGCGCGAGCGGGATGCCCATGATCGCCAGCCCGGTGCCCACCCCGGCGGCGTCGGTCAGCGCCACCAGGAAGGTGGCCCGCACGTAGCCGATCAGCGACCCGTACCCGGCGACGCCGGCTTGGTGGACCCTGCCGCGGACGCCGGACGGGAAGATCTTCATGACGTACTGCCAGATGTTGCGGCCGCCGTAGAGGAAAAAGATCAGCGTGAACAGCACCAGCACCGCCGCGGTGACCAGCTCGGTGACGGTCGCCGCCGTGGACAGCGCACCGCTGGTCAGCTTGGCCTGATTGTTGCGCAGCGCCTCGATCGCGGCGTTGCCCGCGCTGTCGATCTGCTCGTTGCGTAGGTGCGCCGGCCCGTGGATGAGCCACCGCCGCGTGGACTCGATGCTGCGGGTCACCTGTTCGGTGAGCCCCGGGATGCCGTCGATGAACTGCAGCACCACGAACGCCAAGATGCCGCCCAGCAGCCCGAAACCGCCCAGCAGGACCAACGCCACCGCGCCGCCGCGCGGCAGCGCGTGCTTGTCCAGCCAGTCGACCACCGGCACCAAAAGCGCGGACAGCAGCAGCGCCACCAGCACCGGGACGACGATGACTTCCAGCTGCTCGACCACCCACAGCACGGACAGGGCAGCGGCCAGGATCACCAGCAAACGCCAGGACCAGGCGGCGGTCTTACGGACAAGGGGTTCGACCGAGGCGTCGTCGGTGTTTGCCGGCATGCGGCAAGCCTATCCGCCAGGCGGCCCCGCCAAACCTGCCCAAACCGCGCCCCCGACAGCGGATTTCCGGGGCGGACGGGGCCGCGGACCGGTTTGCCGACCAACGTCGTCGGCACGATCCGGTTACGACGGCGACACGGCGGGCGCTGCGCGGCACGGCCCCCGCCACCTGCACCGTTACCCTAATTCACGTGTCGCACGACGCGCCCGCCCGCAATCTGCACTTGCCGCGTGAGGAAACCTCCCGCGGCAAGTACTGGTGGCTGCGCTGGGTGGTCCTCGGCGTCGTCGCGCTCGTCCTCGCGGTCGAAGTCGCGCTGGGCTGGCGCCAACTCGCCAAGGCCTGGACCAGCCTCTACGAGGCCAACTGGTGGTGGTTGCTGGCGTCCGTCGCGGCGTCGGCCGCGTCGATGCACAGCTTCGCCCAGATCCAGCGCACGCTGTTGCGCTCGGCCGGCGTGCACGTCAAGCAGCTGCGTTCCGAGGCGGCGTTCTACGCCGCCAACTCGCTGAGCACCACCCTGCCCGGCGGGCCGGTGCTCTCGGCCACCTTCCTGCTGCGTCAGCAAAGGATGTGGGGCGCGTCGACGGTGGTGGCGTCCTGGCAGCTGGTGATGTCGGGGGTGCTGCAGGCGGTGGGTCTGGCGCTGCTCGGCCTGGGCGGGGCGTTCTTCCTGGGCGCCAAGAACAATCCGTTCTCGCTGCTGTTCACCCTGGGCGGCTTCGTCGCGCTGCTGCTGCTCGCGCAGGCGGTGGCGTCGCGGCCCGAGCTGATCGACGGGATCGGCTG
>NZ_LZKC01000162.1:0-8841 GCF_001672685.1 Mycobacterium sp. E2462 | reverse complement strand
CGATGTCAAGGGCGTCCGGTTCGGCGGGCTGGTCGACGTCATCGACGCCGCAACGCACTTCGACACCGTCGACGTCGGCCCCACGCCTCCTGCCCGCTACGCGGCGGCATCGCTGATCGTCGTCAACAAACTCGATCGACTTCCCGAAACCGAGCGCGCGGCGATGGTCGATCGGGTGAAAGACCGGGTGCAGCAACGCGGGTCACGCGCGGCAGTCATCGGAGCGATAGACGGGAACATCGACCCAGAACTGCTGTACGACGTCGCGGTGCCACGAGACCAGCCCGGCCAGCTGTCCTTGCGTGAATTGTTCGTCGACGTCGACTCAGCGCATGCGCACCATTCGGCCCACGCCGACTCGGTCACGGTGACGAGCACCGGCCTCGTCGACCCGGGCGCGCTGCTCGACCTTCTGGAGAATCCCCCAGACGGGGTGTACCGGCTCAAGGGTGTGGTGGCGGTGCGGTACGGCGCCGCCACCCCCACTTACCTGGTCAACGTGGTGGCCGACGCCGTTCACGTCGAGGCCGCGCCGCCCGGTGCGGTCGCCAACTGCCTCGTGGCGATCGGCGCCCACCTCGACGATGACGACGTTCGAGCTCGGTTGGAAGCGGCGCTACGCCCCGCCACCGGCTCGCCAACGGCGGCAACGGTGCACCGCCTTCGGCGGTATCGCCGCCGCCGCCCCTGACCGCCAGGGTGGAGAGTCGCTTCGTGGTCCTATCCGGGACCCTCGCCGGCCGCGGCAAGTGACGGCTCGGCCACGGGCGTGACCGCCGTCCGCTCGAGCCGTCCGATGGTCTCCGGGCCGACCAGAACGGCGATGAGAAAGATGACGTACCAGGCGAAGAGAAAGGCAGCCAGCCGCGATGGGATGTCTGCGAGTGTCGGACTGGCCAACGTCACGAAGGTGGTCATGAGGCCGCCGATCGCGAAGCCGCCGTTCCAGAGGAACGCGGTCCCGGTGGCTCGGACGCCGGTGGGGAACAGCTCGTTGAGGTAGATCATCGCGGGGCCATAGATCGCATTGGACAAGAACACGAGGATCAACGAGTACAGCAAAATCAGGGGGCCGGACTGCGCGTTCAGTTGGGTGATCACCCAGTACAGCGACGGGACCACCACGAGGTCGATCACACCGAACAGTACGAGGGTCCTCCTGCGCCCCCAGACTTCGCTCAACGCCCCGGCGGCCACAGTGCCGACCGCCACGACGACGCTCGAACAGATGAGGAAGTCGCTCGCCAATCCGCCGTCGAGTTTGTTGAACTTTTGATACACGGTCGGCAGGTAACCGGACGTCAGGTAGTACGACGTCCCGGCGCCCGAAACCACCAGGACGCCGGTGAGGATCGTCCGCCGCCGGCCACGCTCGAACAGGCTCTTCACGGTCGTGTGCGTCGACGCGCCGGCGACGGCGTGGTCTTGCCACGACGCGGGTTCGCCGGCGCCCCGCAGCAGAAGGTAGCTCAGCACCGCACCCAGCAGCCCGCTGAAAAACATGAAGCGCCAACCCCACACGGCGAATTGCGCGCCCGGGAACAGTGCATGGCAGATTAGGCTGGCAACCGAGGCCAACACGGCACCGACCGCCGGTCCTCCCCCGCCGACCAAGCCCGACACCGCGCCGCGCAGATCTTCCGGCACCGTCTCGGTGGCAAGTGTGTGCGTCGAGGCGACGATGCCGCCGACGAACAACCCCTGTATCAGCCGGAGAAGGATGAAACCTATTGGCGCTGCGGCACCGGCCACCGCGAACGTCGGAACCGCACCCATCAACGCCGTCGAAAGCCCGGCGCCCGCGGTCGTGACGAGCAGCAGTCGCTTCCGCCCGAGCCGGTCCGCAAGCGGCCCGAAGACAAACGAGCCGAGGGGCCGCATGATCAGACTCACCGCGAACGAGGCGTATACGGCGGCGAGCGAGAGCGTTTCGCTGCGCGCGGGAAAGATGAGCTCGCTGACGGCGGAGGCGACGAACAGCAGGATGAACAGGTCGTAGAGGTCGAAGGCGAACCCCACGATCGACGCCGCGACCGCCGCCCCGAATCGCCGCGCAACGGCGGGGCCGACGTCCGTCGACGCCGTCACCTGTGCCTCATCCACGGACGGCAACCGGCTTACTGAAGCACGTCACGCCGCCGTCGTGGCACACCGGTGTCTGGGGTTCGATCTCCAGCAAGGCGGTGTCCGAGTCACAGTCGACGGCGATGCGTTGGATGTGCAACGGCGGGCTTCCGTCGTCTTCGCCCTTCACCTGAACGCGCCCGAGCGTCCGCCGGAACAGCGTCACCACACCGGTGCTCAGCGTCTTCGCCCACGCCTCCTCGTCCACGAACCCGACCATGAGCACCTCCCGAGTGACCGCGTGCTGCAACACCACGGGCGCCAGGCCGCCCAGCTTCGAGAAGTCCAGTGCGACCGTCTGATCGAAGCTCATCAGTACCCTCCTCAATTGGCGCCGGCCGCGGTGAGCGCCTGTTCGCCCAGCCGGCGCGCCGCCTCGCGCGGATCGTCGGCCGCGGCGATCGCGCGGCCCACCACCGCATACCGGCGGCAGCCCACCGCCGCGGCGAATACCTCGGGAATGCTGCCTCCCAGCGCTCCGATGCCCGGCAACAACAACACCGGCCTGTCGACCCGGTCCTGGAGAGCCTTCGCGTGGAGGCGCACCGCCGCGGCGTCATGGGCGGGGAGGACAAAGTGGCCGGCGCCGTGCTCGACCGCCGCACCCAAGATGCGCTCGAGCGCATCATCGGCGACAAAGCCACCGGCACTTGCGAAGTATTCCGGCAAGGGCAGAGCGCCTCCAACGATTGGAGTCAGACCCGCCACACGCGCTTGGCCGACGAATTCGCTTACCGCCCGCTGCCCGGCAAGCGGGAACAAAACGATGGCCGTGACGCCGGCCTCGCGGCAGAGCTGCGAGAACCGGTGGGCCATATCCGGGATGTCGGGCCCGGCCTTCTGGTGGTCGTAAATGATTGGCAGGTGCGATATTTCCCGGATTGCCTGGACCGCAGCGGGCAGGCCGAGGCGCAGGGCGCCGGCGATCCCGAGCTTGTAGGCCACGATGCCGTCGATGTCGGTGGTCGCCTCGACGAGACGCCTGAGCGCATCGACGGAGTCCACGTCCAGCGCGGGAATCACACCGCCGTCGGTGGATCGCCAGTCGGCGGCGTCAGGCACGGACGACGTCTGCTTTTAACGCCTCGGCAATGAACCGCTGCGCGCTGGGCTTGACCTCGCCGATGTCCAGACTGACGTCCAGCGCTTCGACGCTGTGGGTGAGGTCGCCGACGGAGATGACGTCCACACCGAGTTTGGCCACCTCGACGATGTTGTCTTCGCGGATGCCGCCCGATGCCTCCGTCATCGCGCGACCACCGACCAGCGCGATACCGGCGCGCATCTCGTCGAGGTCCATGTTGTCGAACATGATCACCTCGACGTTCGCGGCGACCGCCTCCTCCACCTGGCTCAACGTCTCACATTCCACTTCGATCTTGAACGTGTGCTGAGCCCTTGCCCGCAACGTCTCGACCGCCTCGGTCAAGCCACCGGCCGCCTTGATGTGGTTGTCCTTAACCAGGATCGCGTTGTGCAGGCCGAACAGGTGGTTATGGCCGCCGCCCACGCGGACCGCGTACTTCTGAAGAACCCGGATGCCGGGGACGCCCTTGCGGGTGTCGGTGATCCGGGTGCCGTACGGCTCGACCAGGGCGACGTAGCGACGCGTTTTCGTCGCGATGCCCGACAGCTGTTGGATCCAGTCCAGGGCGGCGCGCTCCGCGGCGAACAGGGTGAGGGTCTGGGCCTGCACGCGCAAGAGCACATCGCCGGGTTGCACCCGCTCGCCGTCGTGTACCTGGTAGGAGACAAAAGCGTTGGGTTCGATCGCTTTGATCGTCTCTTCGGCGAGCAGCAGACCACACACCACACCGGGCTTCTTGGCGTAGATCAGGGCCTGGCTCCGGTCGTCCGGCCCAACCAGGAAACCGCCGGTGGTGTCACCCGCGCCGATCTCCTCGCGGAGCCCCTGCTCCACGAAGGGCCGGACCATGAACCCCGATAGCTGCATCGGCTCTCACCCTTTCAGCCCGCAGCCGGCACCGGCGGCTAAAACGCCGGACCCATTGGGCACGAGATCACGATTCATCCGAGGAGACCGCCGCGCAATCGCGTTGTCCGGGAATCGAATACAGAGGTCACCACTTGAGCAGACGGTATCGGAGGGCGCGGCTGCTGTCCCCTATTAATACCGCGGCGATCAGAATCCCATGGGCAGGCCCCAGCCGCCCACCTCGCGCGAAGCGACCCACTTGGCCCTCCCCACCTATCCCTGGCCGAAGCGCCGCGAACTAGGTATGGTCATACCGTACTGCAATACCTTTTGCTTCGCGGTGACGACCTTGCCTGATCAACACCCCACCGCGAGGCACTATTCGCTATAGGAAGGAACCGGCGATGCCCAGCTGGCACGACGCACTTGCGCAACTGCAACAAAGTCTGAACGGACCCCTGCTGACGGCGGAGTGCCCCGAATTCGGCGACGAGACAGGCGTTTTCAATACAGTCGTGCGCCACCGCCCGGCCGTCGTCGTGGGCGCTGTCGATGCCTCGGATGTCGCGAACGCGGTGCGTTTCGCTGCCGCCCATAATCTAAAGATCGCGGTCCTGAACACCGGACACGGACCTTCGGTTCCGGCCGATGCCGAGACGCTGATGATCACCACGGGCAGGATGCGCGAGGTCACGGTGGACGCGGAACAGCGCCGCGTGCGCGTCGGCGCCGGCATCCGCTTCGCGGAGCTCGTCGCTGCCACCGCTTCCCACGGCTTGGCGCCGCTGTGCGGATCGGCTCCCGGCGTCGGCGTGGTCGGTTACACCCTCAGTGGCGGTGCCAGCGCCACCTTGGGACGCAAGTACGGGTGGGCCTGCGACCATGTGAGCGCGATCGACGTGGTCACCGCGGACGGCGAGTCGCGTTGTGTGACACCACAGTCGCATGCCGACCTGTTCGAGGCGCTGCTCGGCGGGAAGAGCAACTTCGGGGTCGTGACGGCCATGGAATTCGCGCTGTTTCCCGTGACACAGCTTTACGCCGGCGCGTTGTTTTACGCCGGTGAACACATCGCGCCCGTCCTCGAGGCCTATCGCGCGTTGACGGTATCGGCGCCCGACGAGCTCACTACCGGCTTCGCGCTGCTGAATCTGCCACCGCTGCCCGGCCTTCCGCCGTTCATGGCCGGCAAGCCGACCGTCTCGCTGCGCGTGTCCTTTGTCGGCGACGCCGCCACCGGGGATCGGCTCATCGAACCGCTGCGCCAAGCGGCGCCGCTGCTGGCAGACACTGTGACCACCATTCCTTATTCCGCTTTCGGAACCATCACCAACGACCCGACCGACCCGGCGGCCGCAGTCGAACAATTCGCGCTGCTGCGCGAGTTGACTCATGACACGGTGGCCGCGATCGTCGACGCCGTGGGACCGGGGTCGCAGAGCGCGATCAACATCGTCGACATCCGGCACTTGCAGGGGGCGTTCGCCAGGCCACCGGCCGTTCCGAACTCCGTGGGAGCCCGCGACGCGGCCTTCGCCATGTTCGGGTTGACGGTCGTGCCGCCGGGCCGGGCGGCAGCCGAGTTCGGACGGTCCGGCTGCGAATTGATCGCGGCGTTGACGCCCTGGCTGCACGAACAGGGCAGCCCCAGTTTCCAGGGGCCGGGTGACATCGACGAGCGAGGAACCCGCCGAGCCTACGCTCCCGACGTCTACGACCGGTTGCGAACGGCGAAGGCAAAATACGACCCCGACAACAGGTTCCGCGTCAACCACAACATCGCCCCGCACCCGGCACTGTGACCGCGGCACTGCGCCGCGCCGGTGAAAGGTTGCATCGGCGTGGTATGGCCGTACCATATTCACCCATGCCCATAGAGCGACGCACCCGGCGGGCAGGCGGAGCCCGCCGGGCCGCGGTCGCCGAGACCGTCGCCGACGTCTTGGCGGAGCGCGGGTACGAGAGCACGCGCTTTGCGGACGTCGCCGCCGCCAGCGGTGCTGCCATCAGCACGCTGCAGAACTATTTCGGTTCGCGTGAGGACATGCTGATCGAGGCGATTCGGCACGCGACCGAGAAGGAGGTCGTCGCGCTCGAGGCGGTGGCCCAGGCCGAAGCCGATCCCTGGCTTCGCCTGGTGGCGATGATCGACCGAAACCTCAACACTCCGTTGACCAATCATCGGCTGCTCATCGAAGTCTGGCGGTCCAGCATGCGTGACGAGGAACTGCGTGACTACAGCCAGCAGGGTTGGGCGCGCTACCGCGCACCGTTCGTCCAGACCGTGATCGACGGCTCCGACGCGGGCGTCTTCACGCCAGTCGCCAGCCCCGACGACATCGTCGATCTATTGCTCGCGTCGTTGGCCGGCGGCATGATTCCGCGCACGCTGCGCTTTCCCAACCCGTCGGCCGATCAATTCCGGGCGGCGCTGCTGCGCCATGTCGGGGTGATGCTGGGCCGCGGCGGTTATCACTGAGCAAACGACGCGCGCTAAGACGCCATATCCATTGCCGCGTAGCGCCATTCGCCTACCGCACGTCTGAACGGCCCGGCGCCGACCAGTGCACCACCTTCACGGCCGTCATCTCGTCCAGCAGTTCCGGCCCGAAGCCGAACCCGCTGCCACTGGCGCGGCGCGGCTCGGACGCGCCGCCAGGGGCGCCGCCGAACACGTCGTTGATCTTCACGGTCCCGACGGGAAGGCTGCGCCACGCCTCCTGGGCGCGCCCCATGTCGGCGGTCAACACGGTGGCCGCCAGGCCGAACCGGTCGTCGGCGGCTTCGGCCAGCGCGGTGGCGAAATCGGGCACGACGCGCACCGGCGCGATCGGGCCGAACGTCTCCTCGCGCAACACCGCCATGACCGGCGAGCAATCGGTCAACACCGTCGGCGGATAGAAGGAGCCGGGCCCCTCGGCCGGCTCCCCGCCGATCAGCACGTGGGCGCCCTGCTTGACGGCGTCTTCCACGTGAGCGTGCACGTGCTCGCGATGTCGCTCGTCGACCAGCGGGCCGACCCGGCCCGCCCACGCCGACGCCTCGTCGACCAGCGCGTTGATGAACGCGTCGGCGATCGACTGCAGGACGTAGATCCGCTCGACCGAGACGCAGATCTGCCCCGCGTTGGCGAAGGCTCCCAACGCCGCCTGCGAGGCCGCCCAGGCCGGATCCACGTCGGCGTCCACGATCAGCGCGTCGTTGCCGCCGTTCTCCAGCAGCGCTTTGGCCCCCCGTTGCGCGCAAACCCGAGCGATCTCCTGGCCGGTCGCGCTGCTGCCCACGTGCGCGACCACGTCCACCAATTCCGATTCGGCCAACCGGGCGCCGACCGTGCCGTCGCCGTCGACGATCTGCAGCACACCGTCGGGCAGCCGCGCCGCCAGCAGCTCCGCGAAGCGCCGGCCCGTCTGTGGGCAGCGCTCGCTGGGCTTGTGCACCACCGTGTTGCCGGTCACGAGCGCCGCACCGAGCAACCCGGCGGCCACGGCGACGGGATCGTTCCATGGGGTCAGCACCGCGACCACTCCCCGGGGCTGCGGAATCATCAGGTCCGCCGCCGACCAGCCGCCTTGCAGCGCGTGCCCCCGATGCAACGGGCCGAGCTGGGCGTACTGCAGCAGCGTTCCCATGCCGGCATCGACGCCACCGCGCGCGTCACCGCGCACCTTCCCCGTCTCTCGCTCGTTGAGCTCAGCCAACTCGTCGGCGGCGGCGTAGACATCCGACGCCGCCGCGGCGATGGCGGCGGCCCGATCCGCCGGCGAGGTGCGAGCCCACTCGTCGGCCGCGGCGGCGGCGCGGCGAATCGCCTCATCGCAGTCGGACGGCTCGCTGATCGGCACCTGCGAGACGGTGTCGCCAGTGCGGGGATCCAGGACGCTGATGATCTTTGTCATGGCCGAAGACACGCCAGCGGATACCCTGCGCTCGTGCCGACCAATCAGGCCGGATGTCGCACCGGCCGAGACAACGCTCGTCCGGTATGGTCGGCGGGTCCGCGGGCACGCGAATCAAAGGTCAGGTCAATGGGCGAGGCATATCCCGACAACGCCTACACCTCACGACAGGCGCTCAATCCAGACCTACGCACGGTGGCCCGGTTCCTGCCCCGCGGCTACGCGCTGCAACACGGTCTCAAGTTGCAGCGCAAGCTCATGCATCTGATGGGCAACGCGGGCCGGATCCGCGACGTGCCGGTGGCCGCCGTCAACGAACACGTCACCGTCCGGCTGCATCGCCCGACCGACCTACCGAGTCGAGCACCCGCGCTGCTGTGGATCCACGGTGGCGGCACCGTGATGGGTCACGCCGCCCAAGATGACAAGTACCTGCGGAAATTGTCTCGTTGCGCCGGCGCCGCGTCGCGCGGGTCGGCTCCGTCGAGGTACCACCGCCAGGCGAGTTGGTTGTCCGTTGCCGTCCACATCAGGCGCTTGCGGGCGTCGCGCTCGGCTCCGGTGCGGTCGTCGAGCATCGGATAGATCAGCAGCTGACAGGCCAGTGCCACGTCCTTGCGATCGTGGGCTCGCTGGGCCACCGCCGCTGCGAAATGCCCGCCGGCGCTGGCCCCTCCGACGCCGACTCGCGCCGGATCCACCCATGGTTGGTTGGCCAGCCACCGCAACGCCGCATAACAATCCTCGACGGGCGTCGGATACGGGTGCTCGGGCGCCAATCGGTGCTCCACCGCCGCGATCGCGACGCCGGCGCAACGAGACAATTTCCGCAGGTACTTGTCATCTTGGGCGGCGTGACCCATCACGGTGCCGCCACCGTGG
>NZ_LZKC01000161.1:0-2417 GCF_001672685.1 Mycobacterium sp. E2462 | reverse complement strand
ACCGAGGAGTCGAACTGGACCTTCGACCCGGTGCGCAAGCAGTTTTACTGGCACCGGTTCTTCTCGCACCAGCCGGACCTCAACTACGACAACCCGGCCGTGCAGGAGGCCATGATCGACGTCCTGCGGTTCTGGCTGGGCCTGGGCATCGACGGCTTCCGGCTGGACGCGGTGCCGTACCTGTTCGAGCGGGAGGGCACCAACTGCGAGAACCTCCCGGAGACCCACGCGTTCCTCAAGCGGGTCCGCAAGGTCATCGACGACGAATTCCCGGGCCGGGTGCTGCTGGCCGAGGCCAACCAGTGGCCGGCCGACGTGGTCGAGTACTTCGGCGAGGCCAGCACCGGCGGCGACGAGTGCCACATGGCGTTCCACTTCCCGCTGATGCCGCGCATCTTCATGGCCGTGCGCCGCGAATCGCGGATTCCCATCTCGGAGATCCTGGCCCAGACGCCGGAGATCCCCGACATGGCGCAGTGGGGCATCTTCCTGCGTAACCACGACGAGCTCACACTCGAGATGGTCACCGACGAAGAGCGGGACTACATGTACGCCGAGTACGCCAAGGACCCCCGGATGAAGGCCAACGTCGGCATCCGGCGCCGGCTGGCCCCGCTGCTCGACAACGACCGCAACCAGATCGAGCTGTTCACCGCGCTGCTGCTGTCGCTGCCCGGCTCGCCGGTGCTCTACTACGGCGACGAGATCGGCATGGGCGACGTGATCTGGCTCGGTGACCGCGACGGGGTGCGCACCCCGATGCAGTGGACGCCGGACCGCAACGCCGGCTTCTCCAAGGCCAACCCCGGCCGGCTGTACCTGCCCGCCAGCCAGGATTCGGTGTACGGCTACCAGGCGGTCAACGTGGAGGCCCAGCGTGACACGTCCACGTCGCTGCTCAACTTCACCCGCACCATGCTCGCCGTGCGCCGCCGTCACAAGGCGTTCGCCGTCGGCAGTTTCAAGGAGCTGGGCGGGTCGAATCCGTCGGTGTTGGCGTTCGTCCGTCAGGAGCCCGACGACGGCGATACCGTGCTGTGCGTCAACAACCTGTCGCGGTTCCCGCAGCCGATCGAACTCAATCTGCAGCAGTGGGCCGGGTGCACCCCGGTCGAGCTGACCGGGCAGGTCGAGTTCCCGCGCATCGGTCACCTGCCCTACCTGCTGACGCTGCCGGGCCACGGGTTCTACTGGTTCCAGCTGACCGCGTGCGAGGAGGAATCGTGACGAACCCCCCCGACCGCGCCACGCCGAACGACAAAGAGGAGGGGTGTCGATGACTTCCCCGGAGAAATTGCCCTGGTCCGAGTGGCTGCCGCAGCAACGCTGGTACGCCGGACGCAACCGCGAGCTGACCAGCGCTCAGCCCAGCGTGGTGGTGCCGCTGCGCGAGGGCCTCGATCTGGTCCTCGTCGACGTCGACTACGCCGACGGATCGCAACACCGCTACCAGGTGATCGTCGGCTGGGATTCCGCGCCGGTGTCGGAATACAGCACCGTCGCCACCATCGGTGCCGCGGGCGACCGGACCGGCTTCGATGCGCTGTACGACGAGAGCGCGCCGACATTCCTGCTGTCGCTGATCGACTCCTCGGCGACGCGCGCCGCGTCGGGCGCCGAGGTGACGTTCACCAAGGAGCCGGGCGCCCGGCTGCCCTTGCAGGCCATGGCGCACGTCTCGGACGCCGAGCAGTCCAACACCAGCGTGATTTTCGACCGCGAGGCGATCTTCAAGGTGTTCCGCCGGGTCAGCCCCGGCATCAATCCCGACGTCGAGCTGAACCGCGTGTTGGGGCGCGCCGGCAACCCGCACGTGGCGCAGCTGCTGGGCACCTACGACCTGACCGATTCGGCCGGCACGCCGTGGCCGTTGGGCATGATCACCGAGTTCGCCGCCAACGCGACGGAGGGCTGGGCGATGGCGACCGCCAGCGTCCGCGACCTGTTCGCCGAGGCGGACCTGTACGCCCACGAGGTCGGCGGCGACTTCGCCGGCGAGTCGTGCCGCCTGGGCGAGGCCGTGGCGTCCGTGCACGCCACCCTCGCCGAGACCCTCGGCACGTCGCAGCAGCCCTTCCCGGTCGACAACGTGCTGGCGCGGCTGTCGTCGGCGGTGGCCCTGGTGCCGGAGCTGCAGGAGTACGCGGCCGCCGTCGAAGAGCGCTTCGCCAAGCTCGCCAACGAGACGATCACGGTCCAGCGGGTGCACGGCGACCTGCACCTGGGGCAGGTGCTGCGCACGCCCGAGAGCTGGCTGGTGATCGACTTCGAGGGGGAGCCGGGCCAACCGCTCGAGGAGCGGCGGGCGCCCGACTCGCCGCTGCGCGACGTCGCCGGGGTGTTGCGCTCGACCCATTCCCGGGCGCGGGCCGCCAGCTGCTTGTCACCGGCCTGATTCACCAGCGGCCCGTAGGCAG
>NZ_LZKC01000160.1:0-6953 GCF_001672685.1 Mycobacterium sp. E2462 | reverse complement strand
CAGCGCACGAGTCAAACGCGACGCCAAAGAGCAGGCTGATATCTCCGAATCATCGATCAAACGCGCGGCGAAACGGCTTGGCGTCAAGGTGATTTCGACACCTGATTACGAGGCTGGCAAACCCCATCAGACCGCTTGGGCGCTGCCGGATTACCCTTTCGCACTAAGGCAAAAGTGAGCTAATTGAGCTGTTTGAACCAATTGCAGGTCAGAGGCCATTTTCGGGGTGAGCTGATTAGTGAGCCGTTTGAGCTAATTGGAATCTAATCAGCTCACCCCGAAAACAGCGTGTGAGCTGCAAATAGTTCAAATAGTTCAGTTTTATTTTTACTTCACACGCGCGTGCGCGCGAGAGCAGACCACAGGTATCGAGTAGGCAGCAAACAACTTTCATGTAGAACGCACCGGGACTGCCAACTGGCCTGACACGCTGAAACTCCCCAGGTCCTACCCGAGTGGTCTGCCGAAGCGCAGAATGCGCGCATGTTCACAGCGGACGACCTTTCAACCCTGCTCGGTCATATCCCCAGACTGCCAGGCGCGAAATGCCGGGGGCTCAGCGGCATATTCGACCGTCCAGCCGATCCGGTGAAACGGCGCAGATACCAGGCCAGCGCGCTACGCATGTGCAACCAATGCCCGGTGCTGGACGCTTGCAGCGATTACCTGGCCAGCCTGCCCCAAGCGCGCCGACCACCCGGTGTGATGGCTGGCCGAGTCGTGGATATGCAAGGCAGGGTGCGACCGACACCCAGGGCCAAGCGTCACGAGTGCCGTAAGTCGGCCTGAGAGCCACGGGGCCGGACAAACACCGCGCTGCGAGGGTCATTGCACCGGACAGGCATTCAGCGAAGCTGAGCGTGGGTGGGGAATTACTCCCCAGTCGGGAACCATCGGGACGGTCACTCACAGGATGGTCCGTTTCTGGATGGTCACTCAAGGGATGGTCCGCTCTCGGATGGTCCGCTCTCGGATGGTCGTCTCACGGATGGAATGATCTGCCTGGCGCCGAAACAGGTTGTAGGACAACAGAGTAACGTGCCCTGAACAGCTCACAGGTATTTGCTAGCGGTAACTATCGGCACCGTATCGACCTATCCAGCAACCTCCCGCGAATAGCATCTGACCTGCGGATACCCACGAGCCAGCGTGGAACCGGAAGGCGTGGAACATTGATAACCTATAACCGCAGGTAGAGGGGTTGAGACTGGCTGACCATCTCGGAGGGTCGCCCGGTGGCAGTGGAGCATATCTGGGAACACTTTTCCGGCTACGTCGCAGCAAACAAATCAGCTAACACAAGCCAGTTAGCTAACGTTTGCTGGAACCTGTTGCCGCGCAAACCGTTTGGGACCGCTGCTATTTCACCGTGTGGCTCGTGGCTTTCCCCGGTGTTTCGTGACAGACTGGCGCAATGGTCAAGAGGCGCAGGCGCATTGCCGTCGCAAGTCACGGCACCAGCGGCTATCGGCAGGGCTGCCGCTGCGATACCTGCAAAGAGGCTGAGTCGGCACGCAATGCCCGCTACCGTGCCAGCGGCACCACCAAAAATAATGTGACCCAGCTCAGGACGGCGGGACCGGGCGAGGTTGAGCGGGCCGTGATTAACGAGTGCGAAATACACGGCACCGTAACGAATTTCCGAGCCCCGATGGCCCGCAGCTTGGCCCGCGTGCTGGATAACCCGAGCATGGCGGGCAGGCATGTGCAGACGGCTAAGCAGTTGGTGCAGGCTTTGGAGGCTTTGCACGGCAACGGAAGTGGTAAGCGTAAGGGCAGTAGTGCCAGGCTCGCGCTGGTGAAAGAGCAGACGAAATCGAGGAGACCTCCGAAATGACCACGAGTTATCAATACCTGTACGACATGCCGTTTGGGCAGCTAACCGAGATGTTCGTTACCGGCGCTATGGCTATCGTGGTCAATGACAAAGGCGTGCAATGTATTCCGGCTGAGGCGCACGCGCTGCGCCGCCTGGCCCGCGCTGTCGAGAACCGCACTGACAGTTCGGAATTGGGATGCGCATTGCGCAGTCTGGCGCGAACCGTTACCACGCTGGTGATGAAATACGTGGTGGCTATGGGCGGGCAGAGGCCACCGGCAGCCGACGCGACAGTGCCTCTCGGTGAGGTTGGCACCAGGGCACACGATGATGCCGGAATCGTGGGGCACTTCTACCGGGACCTCGCTGCGGTGACCGAATTGCTTGAGCCGCTGCCCGCACATCACAGCGTGCCGGATGCGCCAACACCCAACCTGATTGAGTCGCTGCGACACGACGGCGATGGTCTGCCCGAAGCGGAGCGCGACGATACCGAGCTGCCGATTGACTCGCCGGAAGTGCGGGCCATGGTGGCTGCCGATCCCGAGCTGCGGCATTTCATCAACATGGCAGCGATAGGCATTCACACCAGGTAGCGATTCCTGGTCCTGAGCGCAACGCTGGCAGCCGAAACGCTTCGCTCCGGTGTAATCCCTTGGCTAGCTCGACTAGTGCGCTAACATCGCCACCAATGGCTTGCCGCATCCGAACCGGCACCCGGCACACAACCGGCTGACCAATTGCATTCGGAGCCGCACAGTCAGGACAACAACAGGCACCGCCAGGCACCCCGCAAGGGTTGTGTCCAAGACTGGACACTCCCGAAGACGTGTCAACGTTTTGACACGTCGCATGGGCTGACCACCGAAACGCGCTGACCTGCATAGCTCACCCGCGACAATGGTTCGCGGAGTTCGTCATTCACTCTCGCCGGCCGCTAAATCGGGCCTGGCGCAATGCTTTTCAAGGAGCACGAAAATGAATCTCAGGGCGAAAGCCATCGCCATTGCCGACGAGGCCCAGAAGGCGGTCAGGCAGTGCGAAAACGGTGAAATCACGGTGGCCGAATTAACGGCCAAAATGGCGCGGCTGCAACGCGAACACAGCGAGGTCAACGAAACCCTCAAAGCGTTTGCCACGAGCAACATTCCGGCAGCTTTGCGCGGCGGTGCCGGGGCGGGCAGTGGCCGCAACGAGAACGGCAACCCAGACGGGCGGTTCGCCATCCCGCAACCCGGTATGAGGCTCAAGGGTGCGCAGGCGGTGCCGCTGGGGTTCGATGAGTCCGAGCTGCGGGCCATGCACGAGGCGGTCACGCACCGCCAGTCTTACAGGCTGAAAACGAAGGCCTTCAACAGCGTGGACTCGTTCCTGCCCGCGCAGTTGCAGCCCACCATTGTTGGACCGCAATATGAGCACCGGCTGTTGGACCGGCTGCCGGTGGAAACCATCGAGGCCCCGTCGCTGGAGTATTTGATTCACCAGAGCACCACTGGCACACCGGCCATCGTCGCTGAGGGTGCGGCCAAACCGGAGCTCCAATTCATCACCGAACCGGAAGTGGCCACCCCGCAGAAAATCGCGGCGAACGTGGGGCTCAGTTGGGAGACGATTAGCGACTGGGGGAACTTCACCCAGTACGCGCTGGGCGAGATTGTGCGCCAGGTGGTCAACGTCGAGAATGCCGAGCTGATCGCGGGACCGGGCACCACCGGGCATCTGCATGGGTTCTTGGGTACCTCTGGAATCCTCTCGCACACCGTGGCCAACGGCACCACCAACACATTGGACGATGTGGAGGAGTCGATAGCCGCTTTGCGTAGCGGGCCAGCGCTGGCCGAGGCTGACCTGTTCGTGGTTCACCCGCTCACCTGGTCTGCCATGCGGCGCACCAAAGACAGCTATGGCCGATACCTGGTCACGCCCGATCCGACAGCGGACGAGGCTAATTCGTTGTGGGGTGTGGAGGTTTTGCCGACGACGCAGATCACGGCTGGTGATGGGTTGCTGCTCGATACCCGCAAGTTTGGTTTTGTTGTTGTCCGCGAGGCGATTACGCTACGCACGGGCACCAGCGAGGACGACTTCGTAAGGAATATCCAGCGATGGGTCAGTGAGGAGCGTCTAGAGCTGGCCGTCGAGCGGCCCGCTGCGGTGCTGTCCATTTCCGGCCTACCCACCAGCTAAGGAGGACAGAACAGATGACTGAGGTAAGCGAGCAGCTGGCCCGAGACATCGAGGACGGCAACCGGCTACACGCCGCAGAGATCGTGAAAGTCACAGTGGCACAGGGTATTCAGGTCGTCCATGAGGGTGAGCGTTACCCAGGCGGTACCGAGCTGGAAGTGCCTGGCCCATTGGCGCACAAGTGGATTCGCGCTGGGTGGGTCACCGAATCGGAGCCGAAAGAGCAGGAGGACAACGCAGATGAACAAGACACCGAGAGTCCACGCCGTGCAGATCGAAAAGACGCAGCGCGGCGAGCAGGTGGTACGGCTAGAGCAGGCACCCGACGCTAGCCAGGTGGCCCGCCCGTCTGGCAGCAGCTACGGCAGATAGCACCAAAGCGGCAGGCCCCCAACATATTCGGCAGTGTTGGGGGCCTGTTCCTATGTGTCAGTGAGGAATATTCCTCAGTCACGTTACGACCAATTGCCAATGGTCGGCGGCGTTTCGGCATGCACGGATAGCTGGGTCAGGTTCTCCAAATCGGCGGTCCTGATACCGAAACGCTCGCCTGTTCGCGTGTCGGTAATCCATGTTGCCGTGCCGTCGCTGTCCGAACTAACCGTGATTCGCGGATTGTTTTCCAGCTCAAGGGAATAGCGCCGGAAGGTGGCCACATGGGCAAGATATTCGTCCACCTCGGCGGTGGTCGCGAATGTCCGTTCGGTACCCGATGGCTGATCGACGCGGCGGACCCAGAACGAGACCGCGGACCCTTCCTTGCCCAGTTCCATGCCGAAGTTGACGCCCACGTTGTAGCCCAACAGCATTGCCTGGTCGTGCAGCGCCTCGGCGTATGCCCGCGCGGCCATGAATTCGCTATGCAAATCTGCCATTACCTGGGATCTCCTCCTGATTGGCCTTGTCCGGCGCCGGTCTCGGTCAGCCGAATAGTCAAGGCCCCCAATATATGGACCAGCATCCATGCGTCGCTCATGGAGTAATTCGTGTCACCGCCGTGTGCTTCGCCCGCGTTGCGCACGTCTTTCACCCACTCGATGGTCTGACTGAGAACGCTGGTGAACTTGGCATCGGAAGCGCGGAGCAGCCCAGTTTGCTTGGCGCACTTCAAAAGTTCGGTCAAGCTGTTGCCGGTGCAGCCCAGCGCGAGGAGCATGTCCTCCAACGCGGCGGCGGCGTCGGTGATTGCGTCGTCGGGATAGCCAGCGCGCAACTCGCGCAGCGCGTCTTGATACCGGATTTCCACCTGCGAGAAGTGGGGCTGGCTGTGCAGCAGCCGCGTCGTCGGCTCCACAACCTCGTCGTGCATCTCCTGCGATTGCACGGGCACCAACTCACTGTTCTGGTGCAGCGACAGCGCAACAAGGTGCGATTCGAGAATCGCATTGACCCTGCGGCGAAATCTCTCAGGGGCGTCCCTGATGATCGCCAGCCACTCCGGACTCGCACCGGGGTATGGCGCCAGACCAAACTGGTGCGGATTTTCGGCGAGCCATTGCAACGACTCGTGCTCAGCTTCGATCAGCGAGAGCAACTGATCGTTGGTGGCACCGATAACCGGGACGCGACCGTCTGGTGGCTCCATCTGGCGCGGGTTGACCGAGGCGGCGGCTGAGTCGAGCATCCGGTCTTGAATATATGCCTCAAGTTGATCCACTGCGTAGCGGAAAGCGCGGTGATGGGTGATGTCCTCCCACGTCTTGCTGAGCTTGATTCGGGCGTCGCGGTCGAGCTCGTCCGACCATTGCACCATTCCGGCAGCAAGTGCCTCCTCCTGGGCCTGGCGCCGCTTGCGCTCGCCGTATAACTCACGCCGTTGTTGCACAGTGCGAATCGTAGGTCGCCGAACCGACGCCGAAGTAGTGGTTGACGTGATTGGCGGTGGCCTAAGCCCTGGGAAACGCAGTACGGTTGCCGACGTGGCGAAATGTTTGGTTCACGGGTGTGAAAGTGACGGGTTTGAGCCAGCCCTCACATTGAGCCAGCGGCGAGGTGATCCCGAATTTCTCACTGACGTGATCGTCTGCGGGGTGCATCGCGACGAGCTCTCCGCGCCCAACGCCGAGTGGTCGCTTCTCACTGGCTCCGACTGGGAAACCCGGGAGCTGTTTGTGGGGATGTCCCTGCGTCAACTGAACGAGCACGTCGTTTTGGAAGCTCCAACCGCAGCGACGCCCTACGCGCTCGGTGGGACGCAGGAGTTCAGTGCGGCCCACGAGGCAGGCTTTCACGTGTCATTCAGCGTTCGGCAGCGGGGGAAGGAACAACCCGAGACACTCGCCTTGCTGATGTCGCGCGAGATGTTGCTTAGCTTCGCTGACCAATTGCAGAGGCTTGCGGCAACCGTGTAGGTGAGGTCGGGGCAGCCTACCGGTTCTGCTCCGCTGCACAGGTGAGCAATCTTGGATTGCATAACCGACTGCTTTTATCTGGGCCAGCAACAATGCACGGATAATGCATGAGGGACTCGGAAACGGGCGTTTGCCCTGGTCAAAGTGGTGCCCCCGGCAGGATTCGAACCTGCGGCCTTCTGCTCCGGAGGCAGACGCTCTATCCCCTGAGCTACGGGGGCGCATGCGAGAACCTGATGCGCCTGTGGGCCTAGACAGACTAACGCATCCGGCGGCCGGGCCTGTCACCGCAATGGATTCGGGGCGGCGGCACCTCAGCCAATAGGATGGACGCTCGTGACCCCCGCCGACCTCGCCGAGCTGCTCAGGAACACCGCCGCCGCGGTGCTCGCCGAGCGTGGGCTGGACGCTTCCGCGCTGCCGCCGGTTGTGACCGTGGAGCGCCCACGCAACCCCGAGCACGGTGATTACGCCAGCAACCTGGCGCTGCAGGTGGGCAAGAAGGTCGGCGCCAACCCGCGCGAGCTGGCCGGCTGGCTCGCCGAAGCGGTGGCGCAGGCCGACGGCGTCGCCGCCGCCGAGGTCGCCGGGCCCGG
>NZ_LZKC01000159.1:0-11870 GCF_001672685.1 Mycobacterium sp. E2462 | reverse complement strand
CCGAGGCATTCGGTGACGTCCTCGCCGGTGATCTCGACGTGGATGCCGCCCGGGTGGGTGCCCAGCGCCCGGTGCACCTCGAAGAAGCCCTGCACCTCGTCGACGATGCGGTCGAAGTGCCGGGTCTTGTAGCCGGTGGACGACTCGTGGGTGTTGCCGTGCATCGGGTCGCACTGCCAGATCACCTGGTGACCGGCGGCCTGGACCTTCTCGACGATGGGCGGCAGCAGGTCACGCACCTTGCTGTTGCCCATCCGGCTCACCAGCGTCAGGCGGCCCGGCTTGTTGTGCGGGTCCAGGCGCTCGACGTATTCCACGGCCAGCTCGGGGGTGATCGTCGGCCCGATCTTGACGCCGATCGGGTTGGCGATCACCTCGGCGAAGGCGATGTGCGCGCCGTCGAGCTGGCGGGTGCGCTCCCCGATCCACACCGTGTGCGCCGACAGGTCGAACAGCTGCGGTTCCCCGCCCTCGGTCTCGGCCAGCCGCAGCATGGACCGCTCGTAGTCCAGGACCAGCGCCTCGTGGCTGGCGTAGATCTCGGCGGTCTGCAGGTTGCGGTCGGCGACCCCGCAGGCGCTCATGAATTTCAGGCCACGGTCGATCTCGTTGGCCAGCGCCTCGTAACGCGCGCCCGCCGGCGACGTCCGCACGAATTCCCGGTTCCAATCGTGTACCAGGTGCAGCGAGGCCAGCCCCGACGACGTCAGGGCCCGCATCAAGTTCATGGCGGCGCTGGCGTTGGCGTAGGCCCGCACCAGCCTCGACGGGTCGTGCTCGCGCACCGCCGCGTCCGCGGCAAAACCGTTGATCATGTCGCCGCGGTAGGACTTCAACCCCAGGGCGTCGATGTCGGCGGACCGCGGCTTGGCGTACTGGCCGGCGATACGGGCCACCTTGATGACCGGCATGCTGGCGCCGTAGGTGAGGACCACCGCCATCTGCAGCAGCGCGCGGATGTTGCCGCGGATGTGCGGCTCGGTGTTCTCGGTGAAGGTCTCCGCGCAGTCGCCGCCCTGCAGCAGGAAGGCCTCGCCCCGGGCGACCTGCGCGAGGTGTTCTTGCAGCCGGACGATCTCCGAGGGCACCGTCACGGGCGGCACGCTCTCGAGCACCGTGCGCATCGCCGCCGCCTGGTCGGTGGGCCAGCTCGGCTGCTGCGCGGCGGGCCTGGCCAGGGCGGCGTCCAGGCGCGCCCGCAGATCGCTGGGCAGCGGCGGCAGCGGCGGCAGCTGGTCGATCGGGATGTCGACGGTCCAGTTCATCGGTCCATGGTAACCGGGCCGCGCCGACCGCTGATCAGGCCGAACGGGCCGCGGTTCAGCCGCCGGAGGTGATCAGCCGGAAACGGCGCAACTGGTCCCGGGCGTCCACGAGCGCGTCGTGGGCGTCGCGCGGCCGCGCCGGCATGGGCGGGCTGCCGCGGTCCTCCCACAGCTGCCGCAGCTCCCGGGTGAACCGCGGTATTGCGCGGGGCAGGTCGGGCATGGTTCCCCACAGCTGGCACAGGGCGACGTGGTCGTAGGCCGCCACCCACGCCCACAGTTCGATCGGGTCGGCGCCGCGCTGGGGCGAGTGGACGCCGAAGAACTCTTCGAGGTCCTCGCGGATCTGCCGGCGCGAGCGCCACGCCTTCGACGCCGGGGACGGCAGCTTGGGCAGCACGTTCGCGCGCACCCACGGCCCCGCGCGCTCGGGGTCGAATTCGGTGGACACCGCGTAGTACTCGCGGCCGTCCTCGGCGGCCACCCCGATCGAGATCAGCTCGATGGTGCGGCCGTCCTCGATGAACTCGGTGTCGTAGAAATACCGCATGGGTCAGCGGGCGATCAGGATGGGTTCGGTGCCCTCGGGCGGCGGCGCGGGGTGCACCTCGTCGTCCAGGCGCGCGTCGACCGCCCGCTCGTCGGGCAGGCGCGGGGTGCCGGCGATCGCGCACTGCAAATACAGCTTGGCTCGGACGACGGGCCTGCGCAGCGTGCGCTCCCGCTGCAGCGCGCGCCGCATCTTGTCCGGCTGGGTGGTGTAGCGCCAGCGGGCCCACGGCGCGTGCGGGCGCGACAGCCGTACCGCGCCGATCACCAGCAACACCACGAGGAACATTCCGAGCAACCCCGTCCACACCTTGCCCTTGAGCACCACCACGACGGCCAGCGGCAACGTCAGCGCCATCGCGCTGGCGACGGCGGCGTGCCAGGCGACCGAGTCGGCGCCGTGCCAGGCGGGCAGGAAGAACATCAGCGGGTGCAGGCCCATGATCAACAACCCCGCCACGGCGACGGCGGCGAAGACGGCGTCCACCGAGGTGCGGCCGTCCTCGGACCAGTAGACATCCGACAGGTGCAGGATCAGCGCGTACTCGTCGAGGACCAGGGCGGCACCGATCCCGAAAAACGTTGCGGCGACCGTGAATTCCGGCTCGGTCCCGTCGAGGGACAGGGTGACCAGGGTGAGGCCGGACAGCAGCACCAGCACCACCCCGAACGTGACGTGGTGGATGTGCACTCCCCCGACGTGCACGTTGCGCGGATGCCACCAGCGGGTGGGGCGGCCGGCGTCGGCGCGGTGCCGGATGAAGCGCACGAACGATCGGGTGACGAAAAACGTCAGGATGAAGGCAACCAGGCAGCACAGCAACGGCAGCCGGCCGCCGTGCTCGATGTCATGCGCGAACCAGCGGGTCACCCTCGGCACGAACCAGTGCAGCACACTGAAAAACGTACGCCGGTCGGCGTCGAGCCCGCGGGAGCCGCGCTGCACCGCCTGTCGCCCGCTGGGCACCGATTACGCTGTTGTCCGACATGAGTACACGGCAGGCGCCCGGCGCGGGCTTCCGGCACAGCGATTCCGGGCGGGTGCTGCTGTGGTGCCCGATGGGGCTGCTGGCCGTCGCGGCGCTGGTCGTCGTCGGCTGGCAGCTGTTCGCGCACACGCCGTATCGGATCGACATCGACGTCTACCAGATGGGCGCGCGCGCCTGGCTGGACGGGCGCCCGCTGTACCGCGGGGACGTGCTGTTCCCGACGCCGATCGGGCTGAAGCTGCCGTTCACCTACCCGCCGCTGGCCGCCATCGTGTTCAGCCCCTTCGCGTGGCTGCGCATGCCGGCCGCTAGCGTCGCGATCACGGTGTTGACGCTGGTGTTGCTGATCGCGTCGACGACGCTGGTGCTGAGCGGGCTGCGCGTGTGGGAGTCCTCGACCCGGCTGGCCGGCCCGGCGTGGCTGCGCCGCTTGTGGTTGGCGGTGCTGCTGACGGCCGCGGCGACGCTGTGGCTGGAGCCGATCGCCTCCAACTTCGCCTTCGGGCAGATCAACGTGGTGCTGATGACGCTGGTGCTCGCCGACTGCGTCCCCCGCCGCACGCCGTGGCCGCGCGGGCTGCTGCTCGGCCTCGGCATCGCCCTGAAATTGACGCCCGCGGTATTTCTCCTTTATTTCCTCGTCCGCCGCGACGGCCGGGCGGCGCTGACCGCGCTGGCCTCGTTCGCGGGGGCGACGGCGCTCGGGTTCGCGCTGGCGTGGAGCGATTCGCTCGAGTACTGGACCCACACCCTGCACCACACCGACCGCATCGGTGAGGCCGCGCTGAACACCGACCAGAACATCGCCGGCGCGCTGGCCCGGCTGGGTCTCGACGAGCACGGCCGGTTCCCGCTGTGGGTCGGCGCCTGCCTGCTGGTGCTCGCGGCGACCGTGTGGGCGATGCGCCGGGTGCTGCGCGCCGACGAGCCGCTGCTGGCGGTCGTCTGCGTCGCGCTCTTCGGGCTGGTGGTGTCGCCGGTGTCCTGGTCGCACCACTGGGTGTGGGTGCTGCCGACCATCGTGGTGACCGCGGTCCTGGGCTGGCGGCGGCGCAACGTCGCCCTGCTGGTGCTCAGCGTGCTCGGCGTGGTGCTGACGCGGTGGACACCAATCGATCTGCTGCCCAAGCACCACGAGACGACGGCGTCGTGGTGGCGCCAGCTGGTCGGGATGTCCTACGTGTGGTGGGCCTTGGCCGTCATCGTCGCGGCCGGGCTCACCGTCACCGCCCGGGTGGCCGCCCGCGACGCCGCACCGCAGCGGCTGACGCCGGTGACCGCGGCCGGCTGATCGCGGTCCGGTCTAGCCGGCGGCGGTCTCGGGGATGCGCTGCCCCTCGTCGGCGGGAGCGTCGCCGTTGGCGCGGTTCTTGATGCTGGCGGCGTAGATGTCGACGTACTCCTGGCCGGACAGGCCCATCAGCTCGTAGATGACCTCGTCGGTGACCGCCCGCTCGATGAAGCGGTTGCCGGCCAGGCCCTCGAAGCGGGAGAAGTCCATCGGCTTGCCGAAGCGCACGGTGACGCGCCCGAACCGCAACATGTTGGTGCCGGGCGGGTTGACCACGTCGGTGCCGATCATGGCGACCGGGATCACCGGGACGCCGGTGTGCAGGGCCAGCCGGGCCAGGCCGGTCTTGCCCTTGTACAGCCGGCCGTCCGGGGACCGGGTGCCCTCGGGGTACATGCCCAGCAGCTTGCCCTGCTTGAGGACCTGCTCGGCGGTGGTCAGCGCGGCGCGGGCGCTGTCGGCGTCGGTGCGGTCGATCGGGACCTGCCCGACGGCGGTGAAGAACCACCGCTGAAACCAGCCCTTGAGGCCGGTGCCGGTGAAGTATTCCGACTTGGCGAGGAACGTGATGCGACGCCGCACCACCAGCGGCAGGTAGAAGCTGTCCATCACCGCCAGGTGGTTACTGGCCAGGATCGCCGGGCCGGTGCTCGGAATGTGTTCCAAGCCTTCGACTTTCGGCCGGCCGAGCAAGGACAGCAAGGGGCCGAGGAGAATGTACTTGAATAGCCAGTAGTACATGGCCCTCCCTCTTGGCTGCACCCGCCCGGTGTTCTGCGCCAACTGTACCCACCCCTACCGGGCGGGACCACCTTCGACGGGGCCCGAGTCGGGGGCGAGTCACTCCTCGACGGTGACCGGGATGGGTTGATAGCGGATCTTGCCGCCGGCGGCCCCGCCGTCGGTCGGGCTGTCGGCGGCGCCGGAGGGCGGACCGTCCGGCGGGTGATCGTGCGGTGGCGGCGCCGCGCGGTCGTTGACGTCGTTGACGATCGAGCGGATGACCTCGAGCAGGGCGATGCTGTGGTCGGCGACCACCGTGAGCAGCGGATGCTGGTCGCCGGTGGCCAGGGCCGCCAAGGCGCACACCGGGCACCACACCTGCTGGCACTTGCCGGTTCCCACCCCTTTGCCGGCGGTCAGCGCCGCCGCCGCCCGCACGGCGGGGTCGATGCCGTCCAGGATTGACTGGGCCAGCCTGCGCAACTCGGGGCCGAGATCGGAATGCGCGCCGTTCATTTAGGCCACACCTCCGGATCCGGTCGAAAACGCACTGTCAGCTCGGTACCCCGAACGCGGGCGTCTAATACGATGCAGCGGCGGAGCACGGACGCCAGCCGCACCCTGCGCCGCAATCCGCCGGCGCTGATGATGAGGTCGTCGTCGACGCGCCCCAGCGTGAGCCCGGCGGGGTCGAGTTGCGGCAACGCTAGCCGCATCCGGTAGATCGAGCCAAGCCCCGTGCCGGATTCCAGGTCTACCGTGGGCCGCAGCGGTCCCGGCGGCGCGACTCCGCCGCGCCGGCGCGCCGCGTCGAGCAGCTCGGCCAGCGCCTTGGGGCCGATCGGCTCGGCGGGCAGGTGCGGGGTCAACACCAACGCCACCTCCCCGATGGTGGCGTCGAGCTCCTCGAGCACGCCGCGCTGCTCGGCGATCCGCTCGGCGTACCAGTGGAAGGCGGGGTGCTCCGGCAGGTTGCGGTACTCATAAGAGTCGTCTTGCGCCAGCACCTGATTGACGATCAATTCCTCGACGCGCACGCCCATCAACGCCAGCGACCCCAGCGTGCGGGCCGCCTCCGCGGCGACCACCCGTTCGGGGGTCAGCACCAGGTGGGCGCTGACCTGTCGACCGTCGGTCAGCAGCGCGCTGAGCCCGTCAACGCTGGCGCTGACGCGCTCCAGCAGTTCGACGACCCCCGCCGACCGGGGGTCGTCGGAGGTGAGCGCCAGCCGGCGGTGCCGCGGCCAGGCCCGCTCGACGTACAGGGCGAAGGTGGCGGGCAACGTCAACATGCGCAGCGCGTCGGCGGTCGACGCGCAGTCGACGACGATGCGGTCCCACCGCCCGCTGGCCGCCAGCTCGCCGACGGCGTGCAGGCCGAGCACCTCCTGCACGCCGGGCAGCGCCGAAAGTTCTTCGGGCGCAATGGAACTCAACTCCGATTCGGGAAATTGCCGGTCCACCGCGGCGATCACCTCGCGCCACCGCATCTCGAGCAGCGCGAGGGTGTCCAGCGCCAGCGCGTCGAGGAAACCCCCGCCCGCCGCGCCGGTGTCGAGCTCGGCGAGGACGCGGAGGGGTTCCCCGCGGCTCGGCGGGACGGGGACGCCGAGCACGTCGCCGAGGGAGTGCGCCTGGTCGGTCGACACCACCAACACTCGCTGCCCGGCGCCGGCGGCGCTGACCGCGGTGGCGGCGGCCAGGGTGGATTTCCCTACCCCGCCTTTGCCAACGAAAAGACTGAGTCGGGTCGGGACGGACTCCCGGGATGCGCTGGACTCACTCAGCCTCGACTCGTTTCTTCAGGTCCTTCAAGGCGGTGTCGGTCAACCGACGCTCGGCCTTGCGCTTGAGCAGCCCGATCATGGGCATGGCCAGGTCCACCGACAGCTCGTAGGTGACCTCGGTGCCGGATCCCTTGGGAGACAATAGGTATGAGCCCTCCAGCGAGCGCAGCAGCGAGCTGGAGACCAGCGTCCAGCTCACCGAGCGCCGGTCCGCCGGCCAGGTGTAGGACATGACCATCGTGTCCTTGAGCACCGTGGCGTCCAGCACGATGCGCGCGACCTTGGGGTACCCGTCGGCGTCCTTCTCCTGGACCTCGGCTTCCTTGTACTCGGAGATCCAGTCCGGGTAGGAGTCGATGTCGGCGATCACTTGCATCACCGTGTCCGGGTCGGCATCGATGTAGATCGTTTGGGTCGTCTTCTCCGCCACCTGGTTGCTGCCCTCTCTCCCGCAAGCGGGTCACCCCCGCTCCGGGGAAACTGCCGTGCGGGACTTACCCCGGGCCTCCGGTCGGAAACGCTACTCTCCGCACCAACCCGACCCGGCTAAACTACCGGAGAAACTCCGACCGGTCGGAGGCGTTCCAGCTCCGCCTTGACCTCGAACGCCATTTTCTTGCCCGCCACCCGACGGCGGTGCGTCATTTTCGCCAGGTTCAACTTGGCCAGCTGCCAGGCCGCCACCCCGGTGGGTTCGGCGTGCAGGAAGTAGTGCAGCACCACGCCGTCGAGCGAGGGCTCCAGCCACACCTCCATGGTGCCGGTGAGGGCGCCCGTAACGGTCCACCGGATGCCCTTGTCGCCGCGGTCCTCGACGACCTGCAGCCGCAGGTCCGGCCACCACCGGCGCCAGCTCGACGGGTCGGCGACGGCCGCGCCGACCCGCCCGCCGTCCGCCGCGACGAACGTCTCGTCCGCGATCTGGATGCTGTTCATCCCGTCAGCTTCACACACTGCCTTCGGTGGCCGCGCCGGGGGCGGCCGGTATTCCGGCCACCCGCGGCCACCGGGACCGGAGCAGGCCGGCCGGCGGTTTAGGCTGGTGACAGCAATCCCGCTGCCGGGAAATCCCACCTGAGCAAATCGAGGTCACAAGAAAGTGCGTGAGTACAGCGTCCCCGCCCGCTTCTCCGTCGGCGAGCACGACAACATCGCGAACATGGTCTTCGAACATGAGCGCGACAACCCGGACCTCGTCATCTACCAACGCCAGGTCGACGGCGCGTGGACGGACGTCACCTGCGCGCAGGCCGCCGATGAAATCCGTTCTGCGGCATTGGGATTGATTGCACTCGGGGTGCAGTCCGGCGATCGGGTGTGCATCTTTTCGGCCACCCGCTACGAGTGGGCCATCTTCGACCTGGCGATTCTGTCGGTCGGCGCGGTCACCGTGCCGATCTATGAGACGTCGTCGGCGGAGCAGGTGCGGTGGGTGCTGCAGGACTCCGAGGCGGTGGTGGCGTTCGCCGAGACCGACGAGCACGCCGCGATGGTCACCGAACTCAGCGCCGAACTGCCCGCACTGCGGCGGGTCCTGCACATCGACGGGTCGGGACCCAAGGCGCTCGACCAGCTGATCGAGGAGGGCGCGGCGGTGGATTCCGCAGAGGTGACCGCGCGGCTCGAGGCGCTGGGCGCCGACGATCCGGCGACGTTGATTTACACCTCCGGCACCACCGGGCGGCCCAAGGGCTGCCAGCTCACGCACTCCAACCTGCTCTACGAGACCCGCGGCGCCAAGGAGAGCCTGCCCACGCTGCTCGAGGAGGGGCAGCGGCTGCTGGTGTTTTTGCCGCTGGCGCACGTGCTGGCCCGCTCGCTCACGCTGTCCGCGTTCGCCAACAAGGTCACCGTCGGGTTCACCAGCGACATCAAGAACCTGGTGCCGCTGTTTGCGGTGTTCAAGCCGACGGTGGTGGTGTCGGTGCCGCGGGTGTTCGAGAAGGTCTTCAACACCGCCGAGCAGAACGCCTCGAACGACGGCAAGGGCAAGATCTTCGCGGCGGCCGTGCAGACCGCCGTCGACTGGAGCAAGGCGCAGGACGGCGGCCGCAAGGGGCTGGCGCTGCGCGCCAAGCACGCCGTGTTCGACCGGCTGGTGTACAACAAGCTGCGCGCCGCGCTGGGCGGCGACTGCCACGCGGCGCTGTCCGGCGGCGCGCCGCTGGGCTCACGGCTCGGGCACTTCTACCGCGGCGTGGGGCTGACCATTCACGAGGGCTACGGCCTGACCGAGACCAGCTCGGCGATCACCGTCAACCAGGTGGGCAACGTCCGGATCGGCACCGTGGGGACCCTGGTGCCCGGCAACAGTTTACGAATCGCCGAGGACGGCGAGCTGTTGGTCCGCGGCGGCGTGGTGTTCAGCGGCTACTGGCGCAACGAGCAGGCCACCGACGACGCGTTCACCGACGGCTGGTTCCGCACGGGCGATCTGGGCGCGGTGGACGAAGACGGATTCCTCAAGATCACCGGCCGCAAGAAGGAACTCATCGTCACCGCCGGCGGCAAGAACGTGGCGCCCGCCGTGCTCGAGGACCGGCTGCGGGCGCACCCGCTGATCAGCCAGGCGATGGTGGTCGGGGACAACAAGCCGTTCATCGGCGCGCTGATCACCATCGACCCGGAGGCGTTCGACGGCTGGAAGCAGCGCAACCATAAGGCCGCCGGCGCGTCGGTGGGCGACCTGGCGACCGACCCCGACCTGGTCGCCGAGGTGGACTCCGCCATCAAGGAGGCCAACAAGGCGGTGTCGCACGCGGAGTCGATCCGCAAGTTCCGCATCCTGCCCGTCGACTTCACCGAGGACACCGGGGAGCTGACGCCGACGATGAAGGTCAAGCGCAACGTCGTCGCCGAGAAGTTCGCCTCCGACATCGAGTCGATCTACGAGAAGGAGTGACGGGCCGCGCCTAGCCGAGCAGCCCGGCCAGCCGGGCGGCCAGGGTGTCCCACCGCCATTGCGAGGTCGCCCAGCGGCGCCCCGCGGCGCCCATCGCGGCGGCCCGGTCGGGGTCGCCGAGCAGCCCGGCGACCGCGTCGGCGACCTGGCTGACCGAGCGGCCGTCGACGACCAGCCCGGTTTCGTTGTCGCGCACCGTTTCCGGCGCGCCCCCGGAGCGTCCGGCGATCACCGGCACACCGGTCGCGGACGCCTCGAGGAACACGATGCCCAGGCCCTCGACGTCCATGCCGCCGCCGCGGGTGCGGCACGGCATGGCGAACACGTCGGCCAGCGCGTGGTGCGTGGGCAGCTCGGCGGCGGGCACACCGCCGGTGAAGGTGACATGCTCGTCGACCCCGCACTCGCGGGCGAGCTTGCGCAGCGCCTCCAGATAGGGGCCGCCCCCCACGATCACCAGGGCCGCGCCGTCCACGCGGCGGCGGACCGACGGCAGCGCCTTGATCAACACGTCCTGCCCCTTGCGCGGCACCAGCCGCGACAGGCACACCACGGTGGGCCGTTCGCCCAACCGGTAGCGCGCCCGCAGCTCGGCGCGACCCGCCGGGTCGGGCCGGAACCGGTCGGTGTCCACGCCGGAGGGCAGGTATTCCAGTGACGCCTTGGGCCCGAACGCCGGTGCGAACCGCGAGCGCGTGTAGCGGCTGACGAAGGTGACGACGTCGGTGTCGTCGCCGATGCGCCGCAGCACCGAGCGCGCGACGGGCAGCATCGACCAGCCGACCTCGTGACCGTGGGTGCTGGCCACCACGCGCTTCGCGCCCGCGCCGCGGGCCCGCTGGGCGAGCAGGGCCAGCGGCGCGGCCGCCCCGAACCAAACGGCGTCGATGCCGTGCTCCCCGATCAGCCGGCGCATCCGGGCGTCGACCGAGGGGCCGGGCAGCATCAGCGTGCCGGGATGGCGCACCACCCGGTAACCGGCCGCCTCGGCGGCCTTGTCGTGGGCGTCGGCGCCCTTCCACTGGGGCGCGTAGACCGTGACCGCGTGCGGACCCTGCTGCACCAGCCTGTCGACGAATTCGCCCAGATACGACTGGATGCCGCCCGGGCGGGGCGGAAAGTCGTTGGTAACCAGCAGGACCCGACTCACCTGCGACAGGCTAGCGCGGCGCCGAGGCGGGCCGCGCACGCGGCCCTAGCGGGTCAACCACTGATGCCAGCGCACCAGCAGATCCGCCGGGGCGGTGTTCAGGATGTCGTGGGCGGCGGTGGGCAGGTCGGCGTGTTGGACGCCGCAGGTGGCCAGGTAGAGCTCGCGCAGTTTCGGCGCACCGTAGGTGTCGGCCACGAAGCGGGCGAACCACCACGCGCGGTCGTACGCCAGGGATCGCTGCGGTCCGGGCGCGTCCAGCTCGGCGTCGGACGGCAGCGTCAGCGGCACGGGCGACGCGTCGGCCGGCACCGGTGTCGGCGGCCGGGCCACGAAATCGGCGACGCCCTCGGGTAGCCAGCGGGGCGCGTCCAACACGGTGTCGGCGCGCGACGCGTAGTGAAAAAGCTCGTGTGTCACCACGATTCGCAGCGACGCCGGGCTCATGTTCGCCGCGCCGGGCGCGAACACGATCCGCTGGCCGTAGGCCACCCGGCGCGCCGGGTCCACCCGATCGACGACCGTCACGGCCGCGATATCGGCCCACTGCGACTCCGATCCGCCGCCGGCGGCGCCGCGGAACTCCGCATCCGTGCCGGCCGCGACGAGCGCGATGTTCCGCGGCCAATCGACGCCCCAGAAGGCCTCGACGGCGCCCACCGCCGGACCGAGGCTCGCCACGACGCGGGACAGCAGGCGATCGCTGGCGGCGCCGCCCAGCGAGAGCAGGCTGACGGTGCGGTCGCCGACGGTCAACGACTTGGTCGCGGCGTCGACGGCGCGATGCGCGGGGGTGATCAACTGCGGCGGCCGGATCCGGCCATCGCGCGCGGCGTCGAACGGCACGGCCGCCGCGACCACCAACTCGACGAGGAAGACCCAGGCCAACAGCACCGGTCGGCGCCGGCGGCGTGAGTTGGGGCGTCTAGTAACGGCGCGCGTCGTAGATCGGGCCGGAGGAGTTCATCGGCACCACCCGGACCGGCACGCCGTAGGTCGACGAGTGCACCATCATGCCGTCACCGATGTAGATGCCCGTGTGCGAGGCGTCGGAATAGAAGGTCAGCACGTCACCGGGCTGCAGGTCCGACAGCGACACGGGCTGCCCGCCGTGGGCGAGCGCCTGGCTGGAGTGCGGCAGCGAGATACCGGCCTGCTGGAAGGCCCACATCACCAGGCCGGAGCAGTCGAAGCCGCCGGGAGCGGCGCCGCCC